>JBIIRT010000094.1:0-10332 GCA_044341405.1 Daejeonella sp.
ATGAAGTAACCAACCACCTTTTTGATTTATTAGAAAAGCATAGCCTGTTTCAAGCTTCTGAGTACCTGGCTCTTAAAGTACTCAATGAAGTGACCTGCACCATTGATAGCAATTTGGCCAAGCAACTTGAAAGTTACCGCGCCATGAAGAAGGGAAATATTGCACCAGAAATTGATTTTGGAAATAAGTCTTATTTAAATGGATTGCCCCAAAATCAATTTAGTAATCTCACTTCCATTAACTCGCCCTACACCTTGGTTGTTTTTGGTGCAAGCTGGTGCCCCAAATGTGAGTCCGAGCTACCTAAATTGATTCAAAACTACACCAAATGGAAGAACTTGGGCATTGATGTAGTCTACATTTCTTTAGACACTGAACCAGCTGCCTTTGAACAAGCGGTTAAAACCTACCCATTTTTTGCTTACTGCGACTATAAAAAGTGGGATAGCCAAGTGGTAAAAGATTATCATGTGTCTGGGACACCCACCTTTTATTTGTTAAATAATAAACGAGAAATCATTCTTAAACCAATTTCCGTTTCACAAATAGACGCATGGGCAGATTGGGTATTGGTGCAAGGAAATAAATGAATTGTGCTAACTAATGCCTCAAAAAATCACATTGAATGATTGGTCAAAGGAATACAATCTAGCATTTGAAAGGGTGAGTAATAATGATCTTTGATTGAACGGTAATTTTTAGAACCAAATCCATTGATTTTTTATCCAAATTATATATTGATCTAAAGATTTTAATGTTAAGAAATCTTTAGCCTTTACTTCAACTTCTCATTGTTCTTATGCCGGTCGGCATCTCGGATATTTTTCTTTTCCATATTCTTTGCGAGTGCTTCGGTCAGATTTATACCAGTCTGGTTAGCAAGACAGATCAGAACAAATAGCACATCGGCTAGCTCATCGCCAAGATCATGACCTTCATCTGATTTTTTAAAGGATTGCTCACCATATTTTCTGGCCATAATCCGTGCAACCTCACCAACCTCTTCCATGAGGATAGCCGTATTGGTTAACTCATTAAAATAACGAACACCGGTTGTATTGATCCATTGATCTACTATTTTTTGTGCTTCCTCTATTGTCATCAGAATTGATTTATATTATTCTTTGGCTTTGGTATCGATGCAAATGGTAACAGGGCCATCATTCACCAAACTAATTTGCATATCTGCACCGAATACGCCAGTCTGGATTTTAGTTCCAGTAAGCTGCCCCAATTCGCTGATCATTTTTTCATAAAAAGGAATTGCCAGATCGGGCTTTGCTGAGCGTGTAAATCCTGGCCGGTTTCCCTTTTTTGTGGAGGCGAATAATGTAAACTGGCTAATGAGTAAAATATTGCCCTGTACATCCGTCAAAGCTTTATTCATCAATCCGTTTTCATCTGAAAAGATCCTCATGTTGCTGATTTTCTGTGCCAGCCAGTTCAGATCTTCTTCGGTATCATTATCTTCAATACCCAGTAGAATCATAAAACCCTTGCCAATTTGTCCGCTGATTTTACCCTCAATGCTACAGGACGCGCTGCTGACTCGCTGTATAATTGCTCTCATTTTATGCCCTTGTTTCGTTATTGTTGTAAATACTTAAGTAGCTATCGTATCTAGATGGTTCGAGTTTACCTGCTTCGATAGCGTCTATAACAGCACATCCAGGTTCATTAATATGTCTGCAATTGTGAAAGCGGCAATTTCCCATTAGTTTTCTGATCTCTGGAAACAAACGACCGAGTTCCTGTTTCTCAATATCAAAAACACCGAGTTCACGTATCCCGGGTGTATCAATCAGATATCCGCCGAAAGGCAGCCTAAACATTTCAGCAAAAGTTGTGGTATGTTTTCCTTTATCACTCCAATCAGAGATCTCACCTGTTTTTAGTTCATGACCAGGTAATAATGCATTGATAAGTGTCGATTTTCCAACACCCGAATGCCCACTGACCAGCGTCACTTTATCTTTCAAAAGCTCTTTTATCTGATCGAGATTGGTTGCCTTTAAAGCGGATACACTGTAACAGGGGTAGCCTGCCTGCTCATAAATTGACTGGTAGTCTTCTAAAATGTCAAGACCTTCAGCGCTAAACAAGTCTAGTTTATTAAATATCAATTTGGCCGGAATATCGTATGCTTCGGCTGTTACCAGAAACCGATCAATAAATCCCAGTGAAGTACGTGGAGAGGCCAGCGTAACTATAAGAAAAGCCTGATCTAAATTTGCAGCAATGATCTGTGCCTGCTTCGACAGATTAACTGACTTACGGATGATATAATTTTTTCTTGGCTCAAGGTCGGTAATGAGTCCGGTATCCTGGTCGGGTTCAGGCTCAATAGTTACACGATCGCCTACGGCAACAGGATTGGTTGTTTTAAAATCAAGCGTTCGAAACTTACCCTTGATACGGCATTTTATAGATCTTCCCTCATCGGTTTGAACCTCATACCAGCTTCCTGTTGATTTTATGACTAATCCCTGCATTCGATCTTTTAAGATACTTCCTGATTACATTATCAATAAATTTTATACTTATTAATTATCGTTTTGATAAAAAATACTTAATAATTAAAATAAATTCATAATTATTTGTGAATTCAAAAATTATAGCCGTTATTTACATCACAACATTAAAGAAATGATTTCAACTTTTTATACCACAACCACAACAACTACCACAACCACGCTGATGGATGGGGAAGGTAAATGTATGGTGTAAATTTAGCATAAAACATCAAAAACGCCTTCCTCCGACAAAGAGGAAGGCGTTTTTTTTTGTAAATATTTAGAGAATCGCACACATTCGGAAATATAAACAAGTAAATACTAATGAAAATTTTAAAGTTCGGGGGTACCTCAGTTGGATCGGTTGAGTCGATCAGTAAATTATTACAGATCATTGAAAAGGAACAAAATCAGTCCGGGAATCCGGTTATTGTTCTTTCGGCTATGAGCGGGGTCACGAATCTTTTGTCATCTATGGCTGATATAGCTGCACAAGGTGGAACGTTTAGCCATGAATTAAGGGAACTTGAAGAACGTCATTTCGACGTGATTAAAGAATTATTAGCTGTGCCAAAACAAAATCCGGTATTTACAAAGCTTCGAATCCTCTTCAATGAACTAGAAGATCTTTTGCAGGGGGTATTGATTCTACGCGAATTGACTCCGCGTACCAGGGATCTGGTTTTAAGTTATGGTGAGCGTTGTTCGGCATTTATGATCAGTAAGATCGCCGGACAGAAGTTGGATGATGATCTTTACGTCAACGCAGCAGACGTAATTAAAACTGACAGCTCTTTTGGACAGGCTCGTGTTAATATGGAACTTACGGAAATCCTCATTAGAGATTTTTATACTAATAACCCTGGTAAAATGCTATTCGTTACCGGTTTCATTGCAAGTAATGAGGCCGGTAGAATCACTACGTTGGGTAGAGGCGGAAGTGATTATACTGCTGCCATCTTTGGATCAGCATTGAATGCTGAGGAGATAGAGATATGGACAGATGTGAACGGAATGATGACTGCAGATCCCAGAATGGTTAAAAAGGCTTTTTCATTACCTGAACTTTCTTATATCGAAGCGATGGAGCTATCTTTTTTTGGAGCCAAGGTGATTTATCCCCCAACAATGATACCTGCCTTCATGAAGAAAATTCCGATCGTTATTCGGAATACATTTGAGCCTGAATTTCAGGGTTCAGTAATCAGACATGATTGTGAAAGCTCAAATCTTTCGATAAAAGGAATTTCATCAATTAATGATATCAGTATCATCAATCTGGAAGGAAGCGGAATGGTTGGGAAAGCCGGTTTTAGCGGACGATTGTTTTCATTGCTGGCCCGTGAGCAGATCAATGTTATTCTAATTACTCAATCTTCTTCAGAACATAGTATCACTTTTGCGATACATCCTACTGATGCGGCAAAAGCACAACAATTGATTGAGCAGGAATTTGAACTTGAGTTGCTAGCTAAAAAGATCGAATCGCCAGTTTTTGAACAAGATCTTTCAGTTCTTGCTATTGTCGGAGAAAATATGAAACAAACTCCAGGTATTTCAGGGAAGCTCTTTCATGCTCTGGGACGTAACGGAATCAATGTGAGGGCAATTGCTCAGGGATCCTCGGAGTATAATATTTCTGTTGTAATATCAAGGGAAGATTTAAACAAAGGTCTGAATGCTGTGCATGATGCTTTCTTTGTTGAATTGAATAAAACCTTAAATGTGTTCTGTCTTGGTACTGGAAATATCGGAACCACTTTATTCAAACAATTGCTGGAACACAATTATTTTCTTCAAAAACATAATGGAATACAGATCAAAGTTGTTGGTATTGGTAATACCCGCAAAATGATGTTTGATGCAGAAGGCATTGATCTTGAAACGTGGCAGGATACACTGTATAATGAAGGTGAGCAGGCTGACCTTTCCCTTTTTGTAGAAAGGATGAAATCAATGAACCTTCCTAACTGTGTTTTTGCAGATAATACGGCGAGTTTGAAACCTATAGAACATTATCTGGACATATTCTGCTCAAATATTTCTATTGTAACTTGCAATAAAATTGGAAATTCTTCTTCATTCGAACAGTATAAACTGTTTAGGGATACTGCAAGACTGCATGGGGTAGATTTCTTCTATGAAACCAATGTAGGAGCGGGACTTCCTATCGTAAAAACCTTAAAAGATCTGATGATTAGCGGAGATCGGATTTTGAGTATTGAAGCTATACTTTCAGGGACTATTTCGTATATTTTTAATAACTATAGGGGTGATGTCACATTCCACGATATTGTTAAACAGGCTCAGGAGAGGGGCTATACTGAACCTGACCCTCGTGATGACCTTCGTGGGACTGATTTTATGAGAAAGATGCTGATTCTGGCCCGTGATGCCGGGTATGAACTTGAAGCTGCAGATGTTGAGATCGAAAGTATGCTTCCAAAATCATGTTTAGGTGCCGAGACTGTGGATGATTTCTATAAAAGCTTGCTGGTAGAAAATGATTTTTTTGAGCGTATGAAAAAACAAGCTGAGAATGGAAAGCAAGTGCTGAGGTATATTGGCAAGCTTGAGAATGGCAAGGTTAAGATCGGACTACAAATGGTTGACGAAACGCATCCTTTTTATGCTTTATCGGGGAGTGATAATATCATTTCATTTATTACCGACCGCTATAAAGAAAGGCCAATGGTGGTTAAAGGACCGGGTGCCGGTGCCGAAGTTACAGCTGCAGGAGTGTTTGCAGATATTGTGCATGTAGGTGCCAATAAATTATGATAGCAGCTGATTAATTTGATATTTTTGAACGTTCAGCTAAAGCGGGATTCTCAGGAGACAGTAAACAAATATGAATAGATCAGTAAAAGTTTTTGCACCTGCCACAGTAGCCAATGTGGTTTGTGGTTACGATGTTTTGGGTTTCGCAGTGAATGCTCCCGGTGATGAAGTGATTATGCGTTTTAGGGATGAGCCAGGCGTAACGATCACCAAAATAAGCGGCGATGATGGTCGTCTGCCATATGATCCTGCAAAGAACACGGTTAGTGTGAGTGTACAACATTATCTTAATCATATTGGCAGATCTGATGTGGGAGTAGAAATTGAATTGAATAAAAAGATGCCGATTGGTAGCGGATTAGGTTCTAGTTCTGCAAGTACAGTTGCCGGATTGTTTGCAATTAATACCCTGATGGATAGCCCCCTAACTAAAATGGAACTTATTCCATTCGCCATGAAAGGAGAAGAATTGGCTTGCGGATATGGTCATGCTGATAATGTAGCTCCTGCGCTACTTGGGGGTTTTGTTTTGATCCGCAGCTATGATCCCTTGGATATTATTCAGCTACCTTTTCCTGAAGAACTTTATTGCTCAATTGTTTTTCCGCAGGTGGACGTGCCTACTCGTGACGCACGGCAAATCATAAGGAGTAAGATCTTGTTGAAAGATGCGGTGGTGCAATGGGGAAATGTAGCTGGATTGGTTAGTGGTTTGTATACCAAAAATATAGATCTGATTGCTCGTAGTATGAAGGATGTGATTGTTGAACCAGTCAGATCGATTTTGATTCCTGATTTTTACAGATTAAGAGAAATTGCTATGGAAAATGGAGCGTTGAGCTTTGGCATTTCTGGTTCCGGTCCATCGGTTTTTACTTTTACAAGAAATGATGAAGATGCCCGCCGGATTAATGAAAAATTACAGGCACATTTCAGATGGCTGGATACAGAAAGCATTGCATACAGGTCGCCGATTAATTCTCAGGGACCAATAATTTTAGATTAATGATTTTATACAGTACCAATAATAGAGATTTAAGAATTCCATTTAAAGATGGTGTATTCAATAGCTTACCTGTGGATAAGGGTTTATACATGCCTGTAAATATTCCGGTACTGGATCCTAAATTCATTGCTGATTTACACCAATACAACCTACCGGAGATTGCTTTCCGGGTATCTAAATCAATTCTTAATGGTGCAATTCCCGATGCAGATCTGAAAGTGATTATTGATGATGCGATTAATTTCGATGCACCGCTTGTTGAAATTTCGGAGGGAATTAATGTTCTGGAACTTTTCCATGGCCCCTCGCTGGCCTTCAAGGATTTCGGTGCTAGATTTATGAGCCGGGTAATGAGTTATTTTTTGCAGGAGGGCGAAAAGCAATTGGATGTGCTCGTAGCAACTTCAGGCGATACTGGTGGAGCTGTGGCACTGGGTTTTCTGGGGGTGCCTAACGTAAGGGTTACTATTTTATTTCCTAAAGGAAAGGTAAGTCTGGTACAGGAACTTCAGTTAACCACTAACGGACAAAACATTCGGGCGATCGAGATCGATGGTACCTTTGATGATTGCCAGGCTTTAGTAAAACAGGCCTTTAATGATCCGGAACTGAAAGAGAAATTTCGTCTGACATCTGCCAATTCAATTAATATTTCAAGATTAATCCCACAGACATTCTACTATTTTAATGCGTATGCCCAGATTCGCCGAATGGGATACAAGGAGGTAGTTTTCTCTGTCCCGAGTGGTAATTTTGGCAATATTGGAGCTGGTTTGCTCGCCTGGAAAATGGGATTGCCTGTCAGGGCATTTTTGGCTGCCACTAATGTTAATGATACAGTGCCGATTTTCCTTCAAACAGGATTATATCAAGCTAAGCCAAGCGTACAAACCTGGTCAAATGCAATGGATGTTGGTGATCCGAGTAATTGGGTAAGAATTATGGATCTTTTTGGAGGAGATCGAAGCTTAGTTAAAAAATGGGTAAGTGCCTATAGCTTTAATGATGAGGAAACACTTGAAGCTATAGAGCTTGTATACAAGAAGTATGGCTATATTATGTGTCCGCATACAGCTATTGCATGGCTTGCCTTACATAGCTGGATGAATAATCATCAATCTGATCAGATTGCAGGGGTATTTTTAGCTACAGCTCATCCTTGTAAATTTCCTGATATTTTTCCTGCCGATATTGCATCTAAAATAGATATTCCCGAACAGGTAAAGGAATTGGAAGGAAAGGAACGAGTTTCTGCAAGTCTTGGAAATGACTTTAAAGGATTTAAGGCTTATGTGCTTGGGTAAAATTCACTTTAACGCTGTTCCCTTAACGCTGACAGGGTTTTAAACCCTGTCAGCGTTAGGTAAATTACAGCAAATCTATAATAATGGAATATGGAAGTTAGCTAACGGTAGATTTGATTGTTCAAACGGCTCATACCGTCTAATTTTATCTTTCTTTAACCTTCAATTTACCAATGGATTAGCCTATCGGTTGGATTTATTAAAAAATAGCTTCAGCTATTCTTTTGGTCGGACCAGGATTACTCATTGTATAAAAGTGCAATACTGGCGCCCCAACTTTCATAAGTTCTTTACATTGAGCAATCATATGTTCAATTCCGACTTCCCTGACCTCTTTTTCTGACTTGCATTTCTGAACTGCTTCACTAAGTTCTTCCGGTAAATCAATATGGAAAATTTTCGGTAGGCTGATTAATTGTTTGGATGATGTAATTGGTTTCAATCCTGGAATTATTGGAACGTTTATTCCATTTTCACGGCATAGCGCTACGAATTCAACATATTTGGAATTATCAAAAAACATCTGCGTTACTATAAACTCCGCTCCCATCTCAACTTTCTTTTTCAGAAAATTAAAATCTGTTTTCATGTTTGGAGCCTCAAAATGCTTTTCAGGATATCCAGCTACACCGACACAGAATTTTGTCTTGTACGCTGTATCGTAGTCCTCGTGAAGATAAACTCCCTTATTCATATTTACCACCTGCTCCAATAATTCAGTTGCATAAGCATGACCGCCTGGTGTTGGAATAAATCCGGAATCTGCATGACGGGCATCACCACGTAAAACCAGAACGTTATCTATACCTAAAAACTGCAGGTCGATCAGAGTGTTTTCAGTTTCTTCTTTTGTAAAGCCACCGCAAATCAGATGTGGTACTGCATCCACATTATACCGGTTCATAATCGATGCGCAAATAGCCACCGTTCCAGGGCGTTTACGATAGGAAACCTTTTCCAACAATCCACTTTCATGTTGCTTATAGATATAATCTTCTCTATGATAAGTCACATCAATAAATGGAGGATTAAAGTCCATCAGTGGATCTATGGCATCATAAATGCCCTGTATACTCTGTCCTTTTAAAGGAGGAAGTAACTCGAAAGAGAAAAGTGTTTTGCCTTTGGCGTTTTTTATGTGATCGGTGATTTTCATGCCTGTTAGTTATCAGTTATCAGTTGCCTGTTATCTGTTGAATAATTGTTGTATTTATTTTATTTGCTGGTAATATTTAATAAAACCGCTTAGTAATTTCCTTGTGGTTTCAGTTAATGTTAAAAGTTGATTAAGTTTTAATTCTTCTAAATACTCCAGGTCAAAACTGAGGTACAATTGAGTTTCTAATTCATATATTGAGCCTCTTGCGATATAAAAGAATTGAATACTATCTTTTGGATAATTTCTTCCACAGCCTTCAGCAATATTTGAAGGAATTGAAATCGCAGACCTTCGCATTTGATTAATTAATCCAAATTGTTCTTCCTTGGGGAATTCAGCCGTTACAGAATAAATGTCTTTAGAAAGTTTTCTTGCTTCTAACCATACATTTAAGTCATTGTACCGTTTCCCTGAATTTAGCATTTCCCTAAAATTGAATAATTTAGAATAATTTACATCTAAAACTCAATTTCCTAAAATTTATACCATTAACTCAATAGCTTGTTCCAATTACTTTTTTACCGGTAACTGATAACAGCTAACTGACAACCATCAGTATCCCAAATTCGGACTCAACCACCTTTCTGTTTCCTCTAATGTCAAACCTTTACGAACAGCATAATCTTCTACCTGATCTTTATTAATTTTACCTAATCCAAAATAGCGTGATTGCGGATGAGCAAAATAAAAGCCACTGACGGCTGCTGTAGGATACATTGCAAAGCTTTCTGTTAAATGAATTCCTGTTAATTTTTCTGCATCGAGGATCTCAAACAAAGTAGCTTTTTCGGTGTGATCTGGGCAGGCTGGATATCCAGGTGCCGGACGAATACCCCTGTATTTTTCCTTGATCAGATCTTCAGAACTTAGGGATTCATCGTGCGAATAGGCCCAGAATTCTTTTCTTACCAATTCATGCATCCGCTCTGCGAAGGCTTCGGCAAGCCTATCAGCAAGTGCTTTTACCATGATACTGTTATAGTCATCAAAGTTTTTTTCAAACTCTGCTACCAACTCATCACATCCAATTCCGGTTGTAACTGCAAAGCCACCCCAATAATCAGCAATTCCTGAATTTTTAGGAGCAATAAAGTCTGAAAGTGCAAAATATGGTTCTTCGGCCGCTTTCTCTGCCTGCTGCCTTAGTGTGTGTATCGTTCGATAAATTTGCGTTCTGCTTTCATCTGTGTAGAGTTCAATATCGTCGCCCACAGAATTTGCCGGCCAGAAACCTATTACACCTTTGGCTTTCAGAGATTTGTCTGATATGATTTTATCGAGCAAAATCCGGGCTTCCTCATAAAGTTTTTTTGCTTCTTTACCTACAAACTCATCCTCAAATATACGAGGGTAGCTACCTCTCAGTTCCCAAGTATGAAAAAATGGAGTCCAGTCGATGTAGGGTACAAGTTCTTCAAGAGAAAAATCAACAAATGCTTTGGTTCCAATGAATAAAGGTTTTGCTGCAACAGCTGTATTTAGATCAATTTGAAACTTACCGGCCCTTGCCTCTTCTATGGATTTAAACTTTTTATCTGTTTGTTTACTTAAATGAGTCTCTCTAGCTTT
>JBIIRT010000095.1:0-10327 GCA_044341405.1 Daejeonella sp.
AATGCCGAACCGCCCTTGCGGTGAGACCACGAAGGCCTATAAAAAACAATAATAAAAACTGAGTAAAATCAAGACTGACCCCTCTCAAAGGTCGGGGCAGGCTACGCTTCCACTACTAGTGGCCATACACCCCCCGTATCTAATACGGGGCAAGCTCTGTTTTGTCTTCCTCCCCCCGCTTGGAAAATCCTGCTTCATTTAGAATTAATTTCTCCTTATCGAGATTCAAAGATTACTAAGATTAACGTTACAGGTTTAGGAGTGTTCATCCATCAACGGCTGCGTACAGGGCTATGAAAGTCAGTGCTATGGCAAAGCTAAATTTACCGCCCTGTCCAATGCCGCAAAAAAAAGTATATGAATGTCATTGCAAGGCAATATGCCTAGGATCCTGCTAATTACCTCAATTTTTTAGACGCCACGCTAGCAGCCTCCTTTAATAAGCTTTCCTCCGCATTGGCTGGTGCGGCAACGATAGTCTAGGCCTAAGCAGAAACCTTCAAAGCATCAGGCGCAGCGGCGGCATTTATTCGTTTTTATTTATTGTTTTTTTAAGGTACTCATGGTCTCGTCGTTCCTCCTCGGCATGGTACTTTTCTGCTGCAGGAAAAGGACTAGGCCCTGCGGCCATGAGCGGGTATTGTATCCCCTTTATTAAAATTATTATTTGAAAAAAACAAATAAGAAATTAATATGCTAATTAGAATTAATAGGTAAATAACTTAACTTGATATAATTGCCCTTCAGGGTTAGTATTTATAACTCCAAGTTCTAGCAGTAATCATCATGACACTGAACCTTTAAGATCAGACCAATCTATTTTTTGTGATTCAAGAATAAAGATTTTACTTCAGATAATGAATTTTATGCTATTTTAGGCTATGGAACCCAATCTTACAAATTACAAAGACCTACAAGATTTTGGAAACCTTGATCTGCTATCCAAACAGGTGGTTGAAGGTTTTATAACGGGTCTCCATAAAAGCCCTTTCCATGGTTTTTCAGTTGAATTTGCCGAGCACCGGCTTTATAATACCGGAGATTCGGTCAAGAATGTGGATTGGAAACTTTTTGGTCGCACAGATAAACTATTTGTAAAGCGCTTCGAGGAGGAAACAAATTTAAGGTGTCAGATAGTCTTGGATGTCTCTTCTTCGATGTATTATCCAGAGAAAAATTTCAATAAATTATTATTTTCTGCTTATTCCGCTGCTTCTCTAATGTATTTGTTTAAGAAGCAAAGGGATGCCTTCGGACTGAGTTTGTTTTCTGATAAACTGGAACTATCGACGGTTGCTAAATCTACTGCAGTACATCAAAAATATTTGTTCTCTGAGCTTGAGAATTTAATGAATAGAAAGGGTAGGGATTGTCGTACAGCTGTAGCTTCTGCTTTGCACCAGATCGCAGAAATGATTCATAAACGTTCGCTGGTTATAATATTCAGTGATATGCTTTCAGGTGAGTCGGAGGATGGATTATCAGCGATCTTTTCGGCCTTGCAGCATCTTAAACACAACAAGCATGAAGTTATTATCTTTAATGTTCTGGATCATAAAATGGAAATGGATTTTAATTTCGAAAATCGACCTTATCATTTTATCGATATTGAGAGTGGTGAAGAATTAAAAGTCCATCCTAATAATGTAAAAGAAGCCTATATCGCTTCTTTTGATAGCTATCATAAAGAACTGAAACTAAAGTGTGCACAGTATAAGATTGATTTGATTGATGCGGATATTCATGATGGGTTTTATCAGGTGTTGCATTCGTATTTGATTAAGAGAGGTAAAATGAGTTGACAGTTGACAGTTGAGAATTGAATTATGAATGGTATTAGAATCAGTTAAACTAAAATTATAATAGAAAACAAACATGAAAAAAGTACTACTCTCGTTCGCTGTAATTATCATTATGAGTTCCATGCAAATCCAAAAGCCCGTTAAGGTCATTTTCTTTGGTGATTCAATAACACGGGCAGGGGTTGAGCCTGAAGGATATATAACCCTGATGCAGAATGCTTTACGCGGAAAGACAAATCCTGAATATGAACTGATTGGTGCCGGAATTGGAGGGAATAAGGTCTATGATCTGTTTTTAAGGTTTGAAGATGATGTGTTGAGCAAAAAGCCGGATATCGTTGTGATATATGTTGGTGTAAACGATGTATGGCATAAACAAAGCGCGCAAACTGGTACAGACCCCGATAAGTTTCTTGCTTTTTATACTGCAATGATTAAGAAATTACAGACGTCTGGTATAAGGGTTATTGTTTGCACGCCGGCTGCAATTGGAGAGCGTACCGATTTCAGTAATGCACAGGATGGTGATTTGAATCGTTACAGCAATATCATCCGGGACTTAGCCAAAAAATACTCCTGTGGTTTAGTCGACCTTAGGAAGGCGTTTTTGGCCTATAATTTGAAAAATAATACTGAAAACAAGGAATCGGGGATTTTAACTTCAGACAGGGTTCATTTGAATCCTACAGGGAATAAGCTGGTTGCTGATCTAATGCTCAAGTCGATATCCGAAACTAATTAAGACTCCCGCTTTTGGTCGGAAACTTAATTAGTTTGAATTATCTTTTATTATTGCCAAATCGTCTTCTCGGACTCCCGCTTGTTGCACCTCTTGAAGAATCGGGACTAGGTTTTTTACCTGAACTGCCTTTCTTTTTAGTCGACTGACTGAAAATATGTGATGCAGCACGCATATGATAGGGTTGATTTTCAGTTACAGGAATCTCCTTTCCGATAAGTTTCTGAATATCTTTTAGGTATTCCATTTCTTCTTCATCGCAAAATGATAGCGCAATGCCGCTCGATCCTGCGCGACCTGTACGACCGATACGGTGGACATAAGTTTCCGGGATATTTGGTAATTCATAATTAATAACATGCGAAAGTTCATCAATATCAATTCCTCTGGCTGCAATATCTGTCGCAATTAAAGCTTTGATTTGACCGCTTTTGAAATTAGATAAAGCCTTTTGACGCGCATTCTGTGATTTATTTCCATGAATAGCCTCCGTTTTTATTCCTGCTTTAATCAGATCTTTGGTGATCTTATCAGCACCATGTTTGGTACGGGTAAAAATCAGTGCAGATTTGATGCTCTTATCGTTCAGTAGGTGAATCAGTAACTTTTTCTTATCACCTTTTTCAACAAAAAACAGGGATTGATCGATCGTGTCGGCAGTGCTTGAAGGTGGCGTAACCTCTACTTTTTCAGGATCATTAAGTATTGTATTTGCTAATTTTTGGATCTCAGGGGGCATAGTTGCCGAGAAAAACAGGGTTTGACGTTTTTGAGGGATCTTGGTTATGATCTTTTTTACATCATGAATAAATCCCATGTCCAGCATTCGGTCTGCTTCATCAAGCACAAATATTTTTAGATAATGTAAATGAACAAACTTCTGATTAATCAGGTCTAATAGCCTTCCCGGAGTTGCGATGAGTATATCAACCCCCGATTTTAATGCTGATACTTGTGAACCCTGAGATACCCCACCAAAGATGACGGTATGTTTCATTCCTGTATGCTGGCCATAAGCAGCAAAGCTTTCACCTATTTGTATAGCTAGTTCACGGGTAGGGGTTAAAATGAGACATTTAATGGCTCTAGGTCCTTTATCGTAAATTTTACCACCTTCCAGGATTTGAATAATTGGAATGGCGAAAGCAGCAGTTTTACCAGTGCCTGTTTGCGCACAACCCAAAAGATCTTTTCGTTCTAAAATGATTGGTATCGATTGTTCCTGAATGGGAGTTGGTGCAGTATAACCTTCTGTTTTTAAAGCCTTTAAAATAGGCTCAATAATATTTAATTCTTCGAATAACATGTAATGATTTTACATTGCCGTTAAAAATGCCAGCAATTTTGTACTGCCGCAAAGGTACGGGTTTAAAATGATAAAATATCTTATATGGATATTGTTGTGAGTTAGGGTAGGTATGAATCTAACGCTTCAAGTACAATTGTGCAGGCTATTTTTATCTCTTCTTCAGATATAATCAGAGGAGGCGCAATGCGCATCGCGGTATCGCAATGCAAAAACCAGTCGATAATGATTCCTTTATCGGAGCAATAATTACTTACATATTCTACCTGCTCAAAAGAACTTAGCTGAATGCTTAGCATCAATCCTTTTCCCCTAATTTCTTTTATTTCAGGATGCTGAAGGTATTTTTTGAACAACGATTCTTTAATTTCAACATCATTAATCAGGTTTTCCTCCAGTATCACTTCCAAATTAGCAAGTCCGGCAGCACAGCTCACGGGATGCCCCCCAAAAGTGGTGATATGCCCAAGAATTGGATTCTCTTTTAGCGCAGACATGATCTCATGGCTCGAAATAAATGCGCCGATTGGCATTCCGCCGCCCATGCCTTTTGCAAGCAGAAGAATATCAGGACTGATGTTAAAATTCTCAAAACCAAAAAGTTTACCCGTTCGGCCGAAACCTGTTTGTATTTCATCCAAAATAAGCAGTGTGCCGGTCTGATCACATCGTTTACGCAGAGCCGTCATATATCCTAAATCCGGAACGTGGACACCTGCTTCACCCTGAATTGTTTCGATAATTACGGCGGCCGTTTCTGCACCTATATGCTCAAGATCAGCAACTTCATTAAACTCAATAAATCGTATTCCTGGTAGCAACGGACGATAAGCTTGTTTGTAATATTCGTTTCCCATCACACTAAGTGCTCCCTGTGTACTGCCATGATAAGAATTTCTGCAAGCAATTAATTCTGATTTGCCGGTATAGCGCTTTGCCAGTTTCATCGCACCTTCTGTAGCCTCGGCCCCTGAATTAACAAAGTAGACAGCGCTCAGGGGTTTTGGTAGGATTGAAGATAGCTTTTCCGCCAATTTAACCTGTGGCGATTGCACATATTCCCCATAAACGGTGAGGTGAAGGTATTTATCAGCTTGATCTTTTATCGCCTGTACAACTCTTGGATGGCGATGACCGATGTTGCTAACTGCAAATCCAGAAACCAAGTCCATGAATTTTTTACCCGTTTGGTCATATAAATACATGCCTTCGGCTCTTTCAATCTCGAGTAATCGAGGAAATGGAGATGTTTGAGCAGTATTTAACAGAAAAAGCTGACGCGGACTAAGCATACGCAAAAATACATAAATAAAATGCAGGCAGTAGATAGGATGAAAAATTGCCGGATACTTTTTCCATTAAGGTCCTATTGCGGGGCTGCCCCTACCAATGAAAAACAGCTCCGGGTAAAATAAACCTTGCCGGAGGAGTTCCAGCTTACGCTGGAATGATAACAATTTTGGAGATTAGGAGGTTCCAGCTGGAATGACAACGATTTCTTGCCGGAACTACATCGGAGGAAAGGGCTGAAGTAACCGATAACATGCAGGCATTGGTTTCAAAAATCAAAATATCTTAACCACAAACCCTTATTAGTCAATTTAAAATATTTTTTACTTTCCTGATAACCTGCAAATAAGGTAATTTAATCCCTTTTACGATGCTTCAATTGCTTAATTAAATGCTCTCTGAATTCGCGCTCTGCCTGATATAAGAGCAATACTTTTTCTGCAGGAATTACCTTTAAATAGAGTTTTTTATACTTTTTTTTCAAGTCCAACATCCTGCTTTCATAAGTTAAATCTACATTGATCTTTTCATTTGGATCAATATCAGTTTTCTGTCGGTCTTCTCTTCTCTTTCGCATCAGTACCATCAGCTCCTTTTGGTAATTATTATATACCGGCCAGAATTTTTGGGCTTCTTCAGTTTTCAGATCAAGCTTTTTGGTAATGAAAGCTACTTTGATAGCCTCAATGCGTTGATAATGCTCGCGACGCTCTTGAGCAATTAATTCTGTTGACATATTCAGAAACAGGATTATACCCAAAAGCCCTTTTTTTACTAATCCTTCCATTATAATGTGCTGTTAATATACGCTTCAATGTCCTCTTCAGAGACGTCGTTTGATACTTGTTCTAGGCCACCCTCGGTGATATTATCTATCAGGAATTGGTTATCATTTACCGTACTGTTAAATTGAAGGTAATTGATGATGTCCTGATCAGGAACTTTGGATAACTGCTGTTTGAAAATGTAGCTCGATGAATTAAAATAAAGGGATATTCCGATTACAAAAACAAGGCTTGCAGCTGCAGAATAGCGTATCCATGATTGAAACATGTTTTTCAGCTTTGCAGGTAATTTCTTCTCCTCAATTTTTAAATTAATGCGCTCCGAAAGGCTGGTAAAATAGGCATCAGGGACTTTAAACCCTTCGGAAGGAGTAAGATTCTGAATTGCAACAATGGCTTTACGATCTTCAATCTTGCCAGCTAATTGATTAAAATAATTTTCAGGTAATTTAAACTCTTCTTCATTTTCAAAGCGGACACTTTCGAGTATGACCAAAGAATTCAGGTTTTCATTCAAAGTCTCAAAATACGTAGAAGGCACAGAAAAAGGGTTCTCTTTGCTAATTTTAGCAAGAGTTGGAGCCTCTTTTAACCAATCCGTATTTGAATTCTTTGTTTTCATAGTCATTTGATATAACTGAGATTGAAAGGTTTAATCAGAATGTAATAAAATCTGTTCAATTTTTTTTACTGCAATATGAAAAGAAGCTTTGAGTGCTCCAACACTGGTGCCCAAAATTTCTGAAATCTCTTCATATTTTAAATCATCAAAATACTTCATATTAAACACCAGGCGTTGCTTTTCAGGCAATGACAATATGGCTTTTTGAAGTTTCATTTGCGCTTTATCGCCATCAAAATACGGACTATCGGCTAATGTTTCGACCAGATCCATTCCCTTAGACTCATTTAGTGATACACTGCTTCTTAATTTTTTGCGATTCAGAAACGTGATACTTTCATTTGTAGCGATGCGATAGATCCAGGTAAATAGTTGTGAATCGCCTCTGAACTGGGCTAAGTTTTTCCAAATCTTAATGAATACATCTTGAACAAGATCATCTGCATCATCATGGTCGATGACCAGCCTCCGGATGTGCCAATAAATCTTTTTCTGATATTTGATCAGAAGCAGATTAAAGGCCTCATGCTTGGTGTTTTCTCTAGAAAATTTTTCTACTATTTCGGAATCCTCTACCTGCATATCTTTATTTTTGGTTAGGATTCCTGGATTCAGGGTAATTATTTACGTTTAATTGCCCTTTTTACCGCATTTATAATATCCTCGGTATCCAAACCATATTTTTTCATAAGTTGATCAGGAGTGCCGCTTTCACCGAAACTATCGTCAACTGCCACGTATTCCTGAGGTGCAGGATTGTTTCTGGTTAAAACCTGCGCAATACTATCACCTAAGCCGCCATAGCGGTTATGCTCTTCAGCAGTAACTACACAGCCTGTCTTTGCAACCGATTTTAAGACTGCAGCTTCATCCAAAGGTTTAATGGTATGTATATTAATTATTTCAGCATTGATTCCTTCTTCAGCAAGTTTTTCACCTGCCTCAATTGCCTTCCAAACCATATGTCCGGTAGCGAAAATGCTGACATCAGTCCCTTCATTAACCATCCATGCCTTACCGATCTCAAACTTTTGATCCGGATCTGTAAATACGGGTACTGCGGGTCTGCCAAATCTTAAATAAACCGGACCATGATAGTCTGCAATTGCAATAGTTGCAGCTTTTGTCTGGTTATAGTCACAGGGATTAATTACCACCATACCTGGCAGCATTTTCATCATGCCAATATCTTCCAGAATCTGATGAGTCGCACCATCTTCACCCAAGGTAAGTCCGGCATGTGACGCACAAATTTTTACATTTTTATCTGAATAGGCAATAGACTGTCTGATCTGATCATACACACGTCCGGTTGAGAAGTTGGCAAATGTACCGGTGTAAGGAATTTTACCACCGATTGTTAGACCAGCGGCAATTCCCATCATATTTGCTTCTGCAATTCCGATTTGAAAAAAGCGTTCAGGGAATTCTTTGATAAAGGCATCCATTTTTAATGAGCCAATTAAATCAGCACAAAGTGCGACTACTTTATCGTTCTTTTTTCCTGCTTCCAATAATCCTGCTCCAAAGCCTGAACGGGTATCTTTCTTCTCGGTGTATGTGTATTTCTTCATATAATAAAACAAAGGGCCTGAAATTTTACAGGCGTTTTTTTAATGTATTTTTGATTACGGATATAAGTTTACAGCCCTTAATAATCTCCAAGGGTTTCTTCCAATTGACTCAAAGCTAGTGCGAGTTGATCATCATTTGGAGCAGAACCGTGCCATTTGTGGGTATGCATCATAAAATCAACTCCATTTCCCATCATGGTTTGCATCAGAATCATAATCGGCTTTCCTTTGCAAGTCTTGCTGATTGCCAGATCTAGTACACGAACTACATCTGCCATGTCATTGCCACTCATTTCAAGCACTTCCCATCCGAAAGCTTCCCATTTAGCCTTTAAATTCCCTAGAGATAAAATGACATCTGTTGGTCCGTCTATTTGCTGTCCGTTAACATCAATCGTTGAGATTAGATTGTCAATTTTATTATGACTAGCATACATTGCTGCTTCCCAGGTTTGACCTTCCTGAAGTTCTCCATCGCCATGTAATGAAAAAACAAGCCTATTGTCATTATTTAACTTTTTAGCGATAGCTGCTCCAATCGCTACAGACATTCCCTGCCCCAACGAGCCTGAAGCAACACGTATTCCCGGTAATTTTTCATGTGTTGTTGGATGACCCTGAAGTCTGGTATTAATCTTTCTAAAGCTTGCCAGTTCTGCTACCTCAAAATATCCGGATCGAGCCAGAACACTATACCAAACCGGTGAAATATGGCCGTTTGAAAGAAAGAAAAGATCTTCATCGCTTCCATCCATGTCAAATTTGGTATTATGTTTTAAAGTATGGAAATAAAGAGCTACTAAGTAATCTGTACAACCTAATGATCCTCCGGGATGTCCGGATTGGCAGGCATGAACCATTCTTAAAATATCACGTCGGACCTGTGAGGCAGTTTTTGTTAATTTATCAATATCTGGAGTCATAATTAGAAATTAATGGCCTTATTAAAATAGCCATGTTCTTTGAATGGATTTTTTATTTAAAAATTAGCTGTTTTGGAGCATTTATAGTGGAGCACTCCAGTTTTACTTTAGTATATCCAGTACCTGTCCGGAAGAATTTTTGGTATCAACTTTATCGATAATCTTGCGAATCATGCCTTTTTTATCTATAATAAAAGTCTTTCTTGATACTCCCATGTATTTTTTGCCGTACATATTTTTTTCAACCCAAACACCATACGCTTCAACAATTTGCTTGTCTGTGTCAGCAATTAAAGGGAATGGGAGGCTATATTTGGTAATAAACTTTTGATGTGATTTTTCATCGTCGGTACTTACACCCAAAACTTCAAATCCTTCATTCATAAGGGATTGATAATTGTCTCTGAAGCTGCAGGCTTCTGCAGTGCAACCAGGGGTATCATCTTTGGGATAAAAATATAAGATGATGTCTTTGCCTGAAAAATCACTAAGCTTAAGGATTTTTCCATTCTGGTCTTTTCCAATGAAATCCGGAGCTTTTTGCCCCTCTGTTAATTCAATCATTTTTTACTTGGATTTGTTGCTATAAAATTAACAAAATAAATAATCTGAGGTGTATAATTATTGCTACCTGTAAAAAGTAGCCTTGTATGTACTTAAATTATCCTTCATGTCACTTACTGTTAACTCAAAATCGTTTTTACCTTTATTAGTCGATTCATCAAAACGATGCCATAAAGAACCAGTTTTTGGCTCATATTCCATCAATACCCAATTACCGTTTATCATTGCATTGAACGATTTTATTCCAGAAAGATTATCAGAAATGCGAAACAGGATTTTCGAAATATTTACCATGGATACACCATTGCTAAGGTTTAATGGTAAAATTCTTGGAGCCAGGGTATCAATCGTTACATAATAACCATCGAAATTGCGAATCTCTGTTGTAACATAGCCATTTTCAAATAATCCTCCCTGCGGTTTTTTGATAAGATTTACAATTAGTGTTTTGCTTTGAAGTTCTGCTGGTAGATTTTCATCAACTTTTATAGACAAGGTGGCAGGACCATTTAAAGGTGTTAATCGGTTATGAATATGATGGATCGGAGAGGATCCTCCTATGGGCCTAGGAACAGATTTATAAACAAAATTTAAATCACTAAAAAGTGTTTTGGCCGGGATAATCAGTTTTATGCCGGCAGTATCAAATTCGTTAGTATGATCGAATTTGAATTTGGTTCCTGTAATTTTTCTGGATGGTTTTGAACTACCCGGACTATATT
>JBIIRT010000096.1:0-10258 GCA_044341405.1 Daejeonella sp.
GGTTCACCCAAAAATATATCGGTGACAGGTGATTATGGTACTGAAAAGGTGGGTGTTGGTATCAATTTTTTCAAAGATGAGGCTGGCTTACTTAATCGTAGTCGTTTTCAGGCAAGCTATGCCTACCACTTACCCTTGAATGATGACAGTCAGAAACTACATTTTGGTATTTCATTGGGGATACAAACAGAACGATTAAACAACCAGGCCATCGTTGGATCTCCGAATGACCAATCAGCGATCAGTTTTAATGATCAGGAAAGCATCTTAGATGGTGATTTTGGGATGGCTTATACTTCAAGTAATTTCAGTGTTTCGGGTTCGATATCGAACTTGAGGCGTCAATTAAAGATTGAAGATCAGCAAACTGCAGATTTCGGTATGTTTTATACGGCAATAGGTTACAAGATCAAACTTACCGACTGGCATGTTGAGCCTAAAGTGGCTTATCGTGGTGTTCGTAATTTCCAGAATATTGTTGATGTGGGTGCAGAAATCAGTACTTCATCTGATCAGTTACTATTCATGGGTATGTACCATAGTAATAAAACCATGAGTTTTGGGTTAACTTACCATCAAAAGAAAGATTGGAAATTATTTTTATTGTACAACAATCCAACACAGGAATTAAAGAGTTATGCCACCGGAACATTCGAGATAGGATTACAACTAAATTTAATCAAAAAATTATTTAATCAAAAATAAACAAGTTTTTGATGCCGTCTTTAATCACTGAGTCATTCTCTGTCTGAGACAGTCCGTGTATTCCAATTTAGTTCCCGTGTTGACAAAGGTTATACAGGAACAACAAAAACAAATTGAAGAACTTAAAGCGCTGATTTTGTCTTTGAAAAATAAGTAAATTTACTAGTAAAATAGCTTATATACAGCAGGTTATATATCTATTGGACTTATAAATCTATCTCTAGAGAGCTGATTTCTTTCGGCTGATAGCATATGCACCATGTAATTATTCAAAATAATAACATGGTGCATCTTTTGTTTTGGTAGTTGTTCAGTTGTATTGATTTTTAAGCATTGAACTCATGCTAATACCTCACCATAACATCATTCTTTTGATCTCTGCCTTCAGTAGATCTGCCGGATTGGATTTGTTTTTGCAATAGCTCAGTCAATTCTTTTACAACTAAAGGCATGGTGGCAGCTACGTTAAACTGTTCTTTCTCATCCGTTTTTAGATTGTACAATTGGATGCCAGGTAAATTTGATTTTGCCGCCTGTGATTCGGTAGGGGCACTCCATCCACCGGATCCTTTGGCAAAAATAAGTTTATAATCACCTTTTCTGATAGCAAACTTACCATCAATTGAATGATGTATAATTGATTCTCGTTTGTAGTCTACGGATTTGTTAAGTAGAATAGGTAAGATGCTGAAGCTATCTTCTGCCTGATTATCCGATAATTTTGAGCCAACAATATTTGCTCCTGTGGCCATGAAATCGGTTAATGAAATGGTTTGTGATGACACGGAATTTGGAGCTACCTTCCCCGGCCATTTAACTATAAATGGGATACGATGACCACCTTCATAAATATCCGCCTTGGCACCTCTGTAACTAAAACTTGAAAAATGGCCCTTTGATTCGAGCGTTTTAAAATCTGACATTGGTGAAGCTCCATTATCACTTGTAAATACAATAATGGTATTTTTATCCAAGCCGGTTTGTTTTAAAACAGCTTCAATTTTTCCTAATAATGCATCAGTCATGAGTACAAAATCTGCATAATCATTAATGCCAGTCGTGCCTGCAAACTCTTTAGTTGGTAATATTGGTGTGTGTGGCGAGGTTAAAGGAAGGTATAGAAAAAATGGCTGGTCTTTTTTAGCTGCCTGTTTCTCTATATAATTGATTGCTTTATTTGTGAAATCGTCAAGTACTTCACTGTGCTTTTGTCCTTTACCAATGGCGCCTTCCCGCCAAAAACCAGGGCCTTTATTTTCTTTAATAATCTCAATTTTACGGTTAATTACCCGTTGATTTTCAATGTAAACATAGGGCGGAATATCGAGTGAGGCACTAATTATAAAACTGTAGTCGAAGCCTGCAGAATTCGGACCTGAACTTAGTGGTAAAGAAAAATCAACAGAATCGCTTTTGTCTTTTTGCCAACCCAGACCTAAATGCCATTTCCCGATACAGGCTGTATTATAGCCATTATTCTTAAATAGATTGGCTACAGTAAATCTATCTCGTGCAATTAATGCTGTATCATAACCCCATAGGACACTTTTTTGCAGGCGGGTCCGCCACGAATATCTACCTGTCAATATACCATAACGTGTTGGTGTACATACTGCAGAGCCACTGTGTGCATCTGTAAATCGCATGCCTCCTTTAGCCAAAGCATCAATATTTTTCGTTTGAATTTTAGAATCCTTATTATAGACGGAAACGTCACCAATTCCCAGATCATCTGCTAAAATATAAATGATATTAGGCTTTTCGGATTGAGAATAAGTAGAATTTACTATCAATAAAAGGGAACAGAGTATTACAGATAATCGCATGATCAGGAATCTAATATTAAATGTAGGGATTATTAATAGAACCTAAGTTCGATATAAAATCTTGAAGTGCTTTTTAGATTGTATAATTTTTTATTGTTTTGAAAGCAGTGTTTGTACCTCTTCTGTTCCGCTAGTCCCGTGTTATGCCCTAGTTTTTACCCATAAATTGCTTTTTGAGATAAGATTTTGCACGGGCAAAAAGCTAGAGCTGTCACCCGGGTTTAATTACAGGGGCGGTGCATCTATTGCCGGACTGTCCGTCCCAATGAAATACAACACCGAGTAAAACAAACCTTGCCGCAGGAGTTCCAGCTTCCGCTGGAATGACAACAATTTTGGAGATTAGGAGGTTCCAGCTTCGCTGTAATGAGAACGATTTCTTGCCGGAAATACTCCGGAGG
Source organism: Daejeonella sp. (assembly GCA_044341405.1). GTDB lineage: Bacteria > Bacteroidota > Bacteroidia > Sphingobacteriales > Sphingobacteriaceae > Daejeonella. The sequence goes on from JBIIRT010000096.1 coordinate 2,933, forward strand.
AAAGGGCTGAACTGACGTATAACACACAGGGATTGGTTTCAACAAACAAATTATCCTTGCTCCAGAGACAATTATGTTATAACCGTGTTATTGTACCCTTGATTATATCTAACTCAAGTTAATATAAGAGGTATATCCAATCAAAGGTTATAAATTATGCTGCGTTACTATGGGCATTAAGAGCCTGAGCACCAATCCAAATACCCTTTGAAAATTTCCTGAAGCAATTTTTCCTTTTCAATTTAGAATAAAATCCGTTAGGAAATTGTAAATTATGGTCTCTATTAAATCCTGAGACTATCGCTTACAATCAATTTTTATTTATGGATTCTGAAAATAATACGTCGAGAAGAAATTTTATTAAGAGTTCTGTCATTGCCGGAACCATGCTACAGTTTATGCCAAATGATCTTTTTGCTCATGTGCTTGAGAGTAAAAAAGTTGCTGGGCCCTTAAATGTTTGCGTGTTTTCAAAGCACCTGCAATTTCTAAATTATAAAGATATGGCTGATGCTGCAGCCGAAATAGGGTTCAATGGAGTAGACTTGACGGTCCGGCCCAACGGACATGTTTTACCGGAACGGGTGGAAATGGATTTGCCTAAAGCCATGGAGGCCATTAAAAATGCCGGACTCGCTACAACGATGATTACTACCACCGTTCAGGATGCAAATGATGCAATAGACAGGAACGTTGTTGAGACTGCAGCCGAGCTGGACGTTAAGTATTATCGTATGAACTGGCTTAAGTATCCCGATGGCAAAAGTATCCCTGAGGCGATGATGCAATTTAAAAAGACGCTTACAGATTTAAGTCATTTAAACAGAAAACTGAATATTACAGGATGTTATCAAAACCATTCCGGAAATTTGGCCGGGGCTTCGATTTGGGAATTATGGGAAATTCTGAAAAGTGCAGATCATAAAAATATGGGTGTTCAGTATGACATTCGTCATGCTGTGGTAGAGGGAGGTTTGTCATGGAGAAACGGACTCAATTTAATTCATCCGCATATTAAAATCCTTGCAGTTAAAGATTTTATCTGGTCGAATAAAAATGGTAACTGGGTAGTAGAGAATGTGCCTTTTGGAGAAGGAATGGTTGATTTTAAATCCTATTTCAAGATGTTGAAGGAGTTCAATATTCAGGTTCCTGTTTCGCTACATTATGAATATCCCTTGGGTGGAGCTGACCGTGGAGCAAGCACTATTACAATAGATAAACAAATTGTTTTTGATTATATGAAGAGAGATCTACTGAAGTTGCAGCAACTTTGGCAGGAGGCTTGATTTTTAACATTTTCTTCACGAAAACTTATTAGTAATAATATCGATAGGCGGAATTTTAGGTAAATCAATTAGCTAAATTTGCGTGCCAAATCCATTAAAATGAAGAAGGGTTTATTCCTGCTACTCTTTCTTGCCTCCACTAAATTAGTTGCTCAAAATTCTTCAATTGAAGGAATTATTTTTGATCGATCAGCAGCTTCAACATTGGAATTTGCCAGTGTTTCACTCTATAAATTGGCGGATTCAGTTTTGGTTAACGGTCAGATGGCTGATGCATCCGGCAAGTTTAAGTTCGAGAAACTTCAGGCAGGGACTTATTTTATCAAAATTCAGTTTGTTGGATATAACACCTTGAAATCTTCATTAATTAATCTTTCTGGCGGACAAAAGTTAAATGTCGGGCGACTTGATCTTAGTTTAAATCAACAGTTTTTATCTGAGGTAAAGGTTACCGGGCAGCAATTGCAAAATTTGAATAAAATCGACAAGCAAGTATATAAAGCTGCCCAGTTTGAAGCTGCAAAGGGTGGTACAGCAATCGATGTACTAAAAAATTTGCCAGCTGTATCAGTTGATGGGATGGGAGAGATCTCGGTTAGAGGATCCAAAGGCTTTTTGGTGCTTATTAATGGGAAACCTGTCCAGACAGATGCCGCGATTATTTTGAGCCAGTTGCCAGCCAATTCAATTGAAAATGTAGAACTAATTACTGCACCTTCTGCCAAATATGATCCGGATGGTAAAGGTGGAATTATTAATATCACAACCAGGAGCGGTGCCGATAACAGCACAGTTTTTATTGCGAATATCCAGGGAGGACTCCCCTCAGTCAGGACTTATGGTAATGCAGAAGATCAGCAACGGTATGGTGCTGATATGAGCTTTAATTATAAAAAAGATGCATGGGATTTCTCGGCCAGTGCAAACTATCTGCGAAATGATAATTCTGGCTTCCGCGATGGGGATGTTTTTACCACCATCGGAAATAAGAAAACAAGTTTCCCATCACAGGGTGAACGAAGTTTTGATAGATATAACTATGGCGGACGTTTTAATCTTACATTCACCCCCTCAGAGAAGCATCAGGTTTCGATTGGTTTTTTTGCCGGATATAAATATCAAGACAGAGTAGCGGATATTTATTATTCCAATGTGAACACTATAATTAGCACCGGACAAGTCATTGGTCGCTCGAACTATTTTAACCCCAATCTGCAAAACAGACAAGGTAATTTCACGCTAGGAAGCCTGGATTATACCCATAGTTTTTCGAAAAAATCCTCATTGAATTTCTCGACTTTAATTGAATATGCAGGTCTTGAGGGTTCAACAAAGAACAGGAATATTGAATTAAACCAGCTTGTTCAAAATACTCTAAGTACCTATAGAAATCCATTGAATGGATTCAGAACAAAGATAGATTATAGCATAGCTTTAGGAAGTGGAAAGCTGGAAAGTGGTTATCAATACCGCTTGGATCGGCAGGAAGGACAATTTATTTATTCTGTGCAGGAAAGAGGTGCTACAACTCTGACCGTTGTACCTCAGTTTTCAGGTGATGTGAAAGCAATAAATCATATCCACTCACTTTATACTCAATATTCAGGCAAGTCTGATCGTTTGGAATATACGGGTGGCTTGAGGTACGAGTATGCCAGGCGTGATTTGAATGTGAGTTCTGTAGCTAGCAAGGATTACCTCCTAGAACTTAATAATCTGTTCCCTTCGGTCAATATGCTTTATAGTTTTGAAAAGGACTGGAAATTCAAAGCCGGATTGAGCAGGAGGGTTCAGCGTACCAATAATTTTGAATTAAATCCTATTCCCGAGCGGGAACACTCCGAAACTCTTGAAAGTGGTGATGCAAATCTTTTGCCCGAGTTTATTTATTTGGCAGAGGCTGGATTGATAAAGAATTTTAGCCAGGGTTCCTTATTTTCAACCTTATATTATCAGGATATCAAAAATCCGATTCAGAGGGTAAATAGTGTTTTTGCCGATACGATTCTGAACCGGATTTATACCAATGCCGATAAGGCAAGCAGATTAGGTCTTGAGATTGGCGCAAATTATAGTCCGCTTAAATGGTCACAACTATATCTTGGGACAAATATTTTTAGAAGTACTGTAAGCGGTAGGGTGCTGAATTACACAAATTACCTTGAGAATTCTGACTGGGTATTTTCAATAAATGCCAATGCAAACTTTAATCTGGGTTCAGGTTTTAGTGTTCAGGGAAATGTAAACTATATTTCAGCCAGGCCTACAGTACAAGGGAAAGATTCAGGATTCTTATCTCCAAACAGTTCAGTAAAAAAGACCTTTATGAAGGGGAGAATGACTGCATTATTGCAATGGCAGAATATGGATTTGGGATTAATAAGGAGTAATGAACAACGTATATCTACCTGGGCTCCTGATTTTTACACCACAACAAATTACATCTACGAAGTTGATGTGTTTATGCTGAATCTTAGCTATAATTTGAATAAACTGGCTAAAAAGTTGAAACTACCTGGAAGTGAATTTGGGGAGAAGGAGTTCTAAACTCAATCGTTTATTATTACAATACTTATTCCACCAACATCTGCCTCACTGTAAACAATTCCTTTGAACGTGCATCTACAGTTATGTGAACAGATGCCACATCAGCATCGCCAAAAACCTGTACACGGGTGAAGTTAAGGATGGTAGATCGCTTATCAGGATTCAGTAAAGGCTTGTCGACAATGAAACGATGCGAATCGCCATTAACCCAAAGCACGGGTTTGCCATACTCCCTGCTAAGTTGTGATAATTTATCAATAATTTTTTGGAATGCAGGTGATGTGGTTCTGCTGTAGAACATATCTGCCTGAGTAAACATCACCAGACCGGCTTTATCAGAAGCCCGGGCATAAATCTCATCGAGCCAGGCTAAATTAGCTTTCTCTCTTTCTATGAATTCAGTATTGTCTTTCTCTTTGTAATTATTGTTTGTGCCTACTAAATGAACTGTAGCGAACTGTATGCCGCCATGCGCCCAGGCGACATTTTCAACATATTTGTTAAAATTAGGATTGCTACTTTGAGTACTGAGGGGAATTTTTTTCTGTCCGAGACTTTTGCCATTCTTAAAAAACATTTTCCTCAATAAGGATAGCCTTTCCAGCGGATCGTATTTGCCCGCAGCCTCCCTGTTGCAATCTGTCCATTCATTATCTCCGGGAGTGTAAATTAAAGGCCTGGAAAAGCTTTCAAAATAATTGTAAATCTTATCAAAGTATTCGTCCGAACATAAAGTCGAGCCCGATTTAAAGTCCCCAACATGTACGCTGAAGGCAGGTTTTTCTTCATTCACCTTTTCTATAAGATTCTCGAAACGGGCGTAATCATCAGGCAGACGGTAAGGCATATCGCCAAAGGCAATAAATTCAAATTTTTTGCTTTGTGCAGATGCGCTTGCACCTGAAATTAGGAGCAAAAGGAAGAGGCAGATTATTTTCACACGATTTTGGTTTTGATACCGATAAAATTAAGCAGTTTTTGCGGGATAAGATAAATAAGCTGGAAAAAGGATCTTAAAGTTTCACTAATATCTCTTCAATTTTTTGTTCCTCTAACCTAGACGCCAAATGCATTATTTAAGAGTCAGGTTAGCTGTGGTTCTCGCCTCCGCCAACAACAATGTGTGTCATTCCTGCGAAAGCAGGAACCTTCAAAAGATAGCTATTGGGTAACAAATTTCAATTGTCAACTCTCCACTTATTTCCTGCTCATCAGTTTCCTCACATCCGCCACTTCCTTTTCACTTATCGGTCCTGATTTATTCCCCCAGCTTCTTCTGACGTAAGTTAAGATTTCTGATATTTCCTTATCTGTTAGAAAGGATGCATGCGCAGGCATGGCCTCGTTATAATTTTGACCTTTTACCGTAATTGCACCAGTTAAGCCATTTAATACAACATTAATGAGTACCGTTTTATCAGAGTTTACCCATTCTGAGCCGGCGAGTGGTGGGAAGCGGCTTCCGTCGCCATTACCATCATTCTGATGGCAATTTCTGCAATAAATATTGTAAAGAAGTTCAGCATGCACAGGCTTACCAATCCGGTCGAGGTTATCAGCCATTTCATCCGGGGTTTTCAGGTGTGGTAAAGCCTTACGCTTTTCCATTACAGCCAGTTCTTTATTGCCAAATGATTTTTTATCGCCTTTATACATGATTCTCCAGATCTTGCCTTTTTGAGTTTCACCAACATACAAAGATCCATCAGGGCCTTCAGTTAGTCCCATTGGTCTGTAGGTAGCGTCATTGGCGACAGCCAGGGTATCCTTACCCGCAAAGCCATCAGCAAATACTTCCCATGGTCCGGTTACTTTACCATTTTTCATCGGAACGAAGACCACCACATTGCCTACCTGAGGGTAAGGGATACGGTTGGTTGATCCATGCAGAGAAATAAATGCACCCTCCTTATAACGTGCCGGGAATTGGTCTCCCTTGTAAAATAATATATCATTTGGTGCAAAATGTCCCGGGAAACCCACTAAAGGTTTTGGTAGTTTTGCTCCATCACCTTCTTTTTTACCATCACCGCCATACTCCGGACTAAGCATTTTCTTTTCGAGCATCTGATCATAGTAATAGTATGGGAATCCACCATCAAAACCTTCGCTTACTTTGAAAAACTCATCTGAAGGAAGCATTGCACTTTGCCATGGGGTATAATATTGAGGCCAAAGAAGTCGCAGATCATCCCTGCCATGATGAACAGCATAAAGTGCATCGCTACCTTTATCCCATGACATTCCTACAATACTCCGCATGCCGGTAGCATAACGTGTTCCGTCACTTTGCTTTTGCTGAAGTTTATTTTCATCAAATTTCCAAATCCCACCGTGGTCAACTAAATACGGACAAGGGGTCATTCCCGGAGAACCCGGCTTTCTGTTATCAACCTGACAAGAGTTTGTTCCCATGCCCCATGAAACAAACATACTGCCTCTGCCATCAAATGCCAATGCCTTGGCCATATGCTCGTGATACGGCAATGTATCGATCACCACCGTATCCATTTTGCTATCGGGTACCAGTTGTCCGTCTTTTAACTTATTACGAAAAACCATCAGTTCTGAAGTAAAATATAGATAGCCATTGTGGATTTGCATGGCAGTACCACGGTTCCGGTTCTCATACTTGCCCCAGATTGTAACGCTATCCATTTTGCCGTCGCCATTCAGATCTCTCAAAGCAGCATTGCCATATCCATCACTTGTCGGGGTTCTTAATTTGACATATACATCTCCATTTTTGTTCACTGCAATATGTCTGGCGCCATAATAGTTTCCTGTAGGGTTGTTATTCGGGCGACTAAATTGATTGCTTTTGGGAGCACCTTTGATTTCTTCAATCGGTGCTTTAGCTGCATTGCTTTTTGAAGGCTGCTTTTGCTCAGTCGCTACTGCAGGACCTCCACCAATGCTATCAATAACGACCATGGCTTCGAATCCACCTGGCAGAATCAATCCACCGTTATCTTTGTCGGATACGGGCAATTTATCAGCCCCAGGTTTACACCCTACAATCATGAAAGTGCTAAGAATCAGACAAAGAACAGTTATTAATACTTTTTTGGGCAGGCTATGTTTTTTCATGACTCAAAATAGTTTTTTATTTTGAATATTGAAAATGGAAATAGAAAGGTTACAGGGAGGGGGAATTAGCAAATTAGCAAATTATGCACTTACAATCATTATTAATCTGTCATCTGCCCGGGGCGGAGCCAATATTAGTTCTCAATTTACTGAAATTTTGCGGCGAAGAAGGATCTCATTGCTATAAGTAGGGTTTTTGCTGCACCCGATTGCCCGGGCAGAATGTTATTATTTAAGAATTGGGAGGTTCCCACTTTCGTGGGAATGACAAACTTAGTAATAGGGATAGGGAGGTTCCCACTTTCGTGGGAATGACAAACTTAGTAATAGGGATAGGGAGGTTCCCACTTTCGTGGGAATGACAAACTTAGTAATAGGGATAGGGAGATTCCAGCCTCCG
>JBIIRT010000097.1:0-10245 GCA_044341405.1 Daejeonella sp.
TGCTTGATCAGCTCGATAAGATTGACTAACATATATTTTATTTTATTGATTTTTTAGATTCCCTGCCGTTTATCTAGCAGAATATACCGCACACTAAGAAGATACTCTTATAATTCAGTCCTAAAATCTACAGAAGTATATTTAATTCAGGCAATTGTAAATTAATTAGCTGGACAATAGAAATGTAAATTCTGAATATGGCAGTCTCACCCTGGAATGATCAGCACGCACCGATAAAATTCATTGTAAATCATAGTTCCGTTTTTAAGAGCAATGTGATTTACATGCTTATTTTATCATCTACCATAATTGCCCTGACTTCCTTGCCTTTTATACCCATAGAAATAAGTATTAACAGTCAGGGGAGGATACAGTCATCCTTAGAGCGTTCAGAACTACTTGCCTCGATAAGTGGAAGGGTAGTTGATGTGAGAATAAAGGACAATCAAAGTATTTTTAAAGGGGATACGCTTCTAATGATAGATTCCTCTTTACCCGGTCAACAAAGCAATATTATAAGCAAGCGTTTAGCACTACTAAAGCAGCTGCTTACGGATGCCAGTCAGATAGTGAATTACGCCAATTTTCAGGAAAAATTTTCAATGAAGCAGGAATTTTTTACTGAGCAATACAGCGCTTCTTGGTTGCAATTCCTTCAGGAATTCGAGATGAGTTCCTTAAATAAAGACCAGGCAGACAGAATTTTTACAAGATATAACACCTTGTATGAAAATGGAGCGATTACTTTAGCTGAAAGTGAAAAGTTCAGGTTTGAATTTGATAAAGCTGTATCAGACCAGACTCTACTAAAAAACAGGTGGATATTTCAATGGGAGACTGAAGCTGCGGACTTTCAAAGGGAGCTAAGTGAATTGCTCTCGCGTGAGGCAGATATCGAAGAGCAGGGAAAACTATTCATTCTTAGAGCCCATGTAAATGGCTCAGTCCAAAATATGGCAGGCATTCAGGTAGGTTCTTATGTTTTTGCAAATCAAAAGATCGCAGAGATTTCTCCGGATACGCAATTAATCGCTATATGTTATGTTAAGCCAATAGATATCGGCTTGATAAGAAAAGGACAGACGGTAAATTTTCAGATCGATGCATTTAATTACAATCAATGGGGTTTGATTTCGGGTGAAGTAATGGATATTTCCGATGATATTATTTTTACAGCCCAGGGCAATGCAGTTTTCAAAGTACGTTGTATTCTGGACAAGGAATATTTGAAACTACGGAACAATTACAGAGGAAATCTAAGGAAGGGAATGAGTTTCACTGCCCGTTTCATGATTACCGAGCGTACATTATACGAGTTACTTTATGATAAGCTTGACGATTGGCTAAATCCTAATCTTTATGAGGTGCAAGCTAAAATATGAACATCAGGGTTAAACAGCGTGATATTTCGGATTGCGGGGCAGCTTGCCTTGCTTCGGTAGCAAGGTTTTACAATCTTGATGTTGCGGTGACGAAAATCCGGCAACATGCTGGAACGAATCAAAAGGGGACCAATTTGGCGGGAATGCTTGAAGCTGCAAAGTATCTTGGATTTGATGCAAAAGGAGTTAGAGGGACTCTCGAAAGCCTTTTCCAAGTACAACTTCCAGTTATCGCACATGTAATTGTAAATGGCCAGCTTCAGCACTATGTAGTTATTTATAAGATAAGTAAGCAGAAAATTAGTATCATGGATCCTGCTGATGGTAAATCGATTGTTAAAAAGCTAAGTGAATTTAAAGAAGAATGGACAGGTGTTTTGCTTCTTTTAGTACCGAATGACGACTTCATACAGGGAAATCAAAAAATAAGTTTCTACAGGCGTTTTTACGATCTATTAAAACCGCATCGATCGATTCTTATTCAAACTTTGATTGGTGCCATAATTTATACTCTTTTAGGGCTTTCTATGTCGATTTTTGTCCAGAAAATCGTTGATTTTGTGCTCGTAGATGGTAATAGGAATTTACTTAATATCATGAGTATTGGAATGCTAATCATACTCTCGCTACAGATAATCCTAGGAATTTTTAAAAGTTTTTTCATGGTTCGTACGGGCCAAATCATTGATACAAGGCTCATCCTTGGTTACTATAAGCACTTATTAAAATTGCCGCAGCAGTTTTTTGATAACATGCGGGTTGGAGACATAACATCGAGAATTGGAGATGCTGTAAAGATTCGTTTATTTATAAACGATGTTTCCATCAATCTGGCAGTGAATTTATTCATGTTGCTTTTCGCATTCATGCTGATGTTTACCTATTACTGGAAGCTTGCATTATTACTTCTTGTTATAATTCCGCTTTACTCTGCTATTTATCTAATTACCAACATGCTCAACAAGAAAGTTCAGCGTAAACTGATGGAAAATGCTGCAGATTTAGAATCACAATTGGTAGAAAGTTTGAATGCAGTAGGAACAATAAAACGATTCGGACTTGAGAATCATGCAAATCGGAAAACTGAGTTACGGTTCATGACACTCCTGGATACTGTTTATAAATCAGCTATGAATTCAGTTTTTTCAGGATCCTCAACCGAACTAGTTTCTCATTCATTTACAATTATTTTACTTTGGGTAGGAGCCGGATTTGTGCTTGATAAACAAATCAGTCCGGGCGAATTACTTTCCTTTTATACCCTGATCGGTTATTTTACCGGACCAGTTTCATCCTTTGTTGGAATGAATAAAACTGTTCAGGATGCTATAATTGCCTCCGATCGCCTGTTTGAAATTATGGAGATGGAGCAGGAGAATGACAAGAACAAATTCGATTTGTCAGTTTTAAACATTGGAAATATTCGATTTTTGGATGTTTCCTTTCGCTATGGTTCCCGGGTTCTGGTCTTCGATAAACTCAATTTAGAGATACCTTCTAGGAAACTGACAGGCATAGTGGGGGAGAGTGGTTCTGGAAAATCTACGCTGATGTCAATTATTCAGAATATTTACCCGGTTCATGGGGGTCAGGTTTTTATAGGAGATTATGCGATAAATCACATTAGTAATACCTCGTTGCGCCGGATTATTGCTGTTGTACCTCAGAAAATAGATCTTTTTTCTGCCGATGTAATCACTAATATTTCTATCGGAGATGAAGAGCCGGATATTAAAAAGATAATAGGTATTTGTAACCTGCTTGGAATTATACATTTTATTGATCAATTGCCAAATGGATTTCAAACCCAACTTGGAGAGAATGGTTCAAGTTTGTCTGGAGGGCAAAAACAGCGGATTGCAATTGCGCGTGCTCTTTACCGTGATCCGGAAATTCTAATTTTAGATGAAGCGAGTTCTTCTCTTGATCCGGTGTCTGAAAAATATGTTCAGGATACAATTGAAGTTTTGCTTTCTGAAAACAAAACAGTAATTGTAATCTCCCATCGGTTGAGCAGTATACAAAGAGCTGGATTGATCATTGTTTTAAAAGACGGAAAAGTAGTGGAGGAGGGAGAACATGCTAAGCTTCTTGCTCAACAGGGTGAATATTATCACTTATGGTCTCAGCAAATTCCGATGGACTTTCAAAATTATATTCAAAAGTGAAATTGCTGGAACAAATTGAACGTATAAACAGGCTGCATGAACTAATCAAGCATCGTCGGACTGGTACACCAAGTGAGTTGGCCAATCGATTGAACTTATCTACTTCGATGATCTATAAACTAATTGATGAATTGAAACTTCGGGATGCTCCTATTGTTTATTCCCGTCAGCTGGGCACATATTATTACAGCAGTAGTTTTCAAATGAAGATTTCAATTGATTTTAAATCTATTGTTGAGGATGAATCGCGTGGGGCTTGATTTTAGATTAATAATTTATTTTTTCTCTACAGAAAAAAATTGGGAGCAAAAAGATATTAGAATAGTTTAGCTACTATAGTTTTTTTATACTGAACATTCTTTACTTAGACTAACGCGATAAATGTTGTACAACAGAAGGCAGAAACCGAAAAGCCTGAAAAGAGTAGGTGTCATGTTATTTAAAACAGGAAAGAATTTGAATTTAGTTTTGGACATTCAGCAACATGCGTTTAAATTCTCTTAAACCGGAGCGCTGAATTGGTACTACACAATCTAAAATAGGATAAAACTGTAATTGACCGGATTATTACAGATCCTAAATAAGATTTTATACGTTCAATAGATCATTCAATTTTTTATCTGTTTTAGCAAAATTTAAAATTATGGATTTGAAACAATTAAAAGTAGTTGAACTTGATTCAGGAGAATTAGTCAACGTTGAGGGAGGTGGTTGGTTAACAAAAGGCTCTTGGGTTGGGGTTTTTATTGAACTTGTAAACAATTGGGATGCTGTAAAAGCAGGTATTTCTGATGGATGGAATGGAACTTATAATAATAAATTTTAAAAAGTATTAATTATGAAACTACAAGAATTAACAACCGACGAGTTGATGAATATAGAAGGGGGAGGATCAGGGAATTTTATTTATGACTTTTTTTATACGGTTGTGCGGACTATCCGTATCGGACATGAAGTTGCTGGCTCATTAAGAAGTAATCCCAATCATGGGAATGCTATGGTTTATAAATAAAAATTGAAATAATAGCAGACTATTCTATTGTGTATAGTCTGCTATTTTACTAACAGGTCAATTAGATTAGCATATAAATGATTTCTGATTTATTTAGTCTGATTTAGTATAATAATTTATTAACTTATTGCTGATATCAGAAAATTCAATTTCACGCCGATCTAAGTTTATTTCATAGTCATGCAATTCTAATCTTCTATAAAATATCATGGTATTAATTAATTTGCCCGAAAGTTTTAAAAAAAATATCTTTTCAGGTATTCAGGATTTAAAAATCCCTGTCCTTTTTCTTTCTGTTATTGCATTCAATTTAGCTGCAGCCTTCCTGTTTCTATTATTTCGCAATGATTTTTTTTATACAATAATGGCATATTTCTTCCCCTTCGATAGTTTGTATGAAGAACTTTTCGTTGTGGCTGTCATTGCCCCACTTTTTGATACTATAATGTATCAGTATGGTGTTATGAGTATTATTCTTATTTTATCAAAACGGGTATTCAAGCAGGAATTAATTATTCCGGCTATTTTAATTTCTATATTAACCTATTCCTGGAGTCATTTTGATGATTACGTTTACATGATTCAAATGATGATTTCGGGGCTCTCTTACTGCATTTTTTACTTGATTTTGGAAAAAAGGAATAAAAATGCTTTTATGTATACTCTTGCAGTACATATGATCTGCAATTTTCTTGTTTTTTGTTTAAAGCATATTTATTGAGTTAACCTAGGATGGCTTAAAGCTTATCACTATTTGTCAAGTGCAATTAACAGCAGGCTTATTTTACTATTATAATTTCCCTGTTGAAATTCTTTAATTACAAATTTTAAGAAGCAAGTTTAGCAAGAATTGTTATATGGATGCCAGAGAAAATTTTATTCTTCCTTTTCGCAAGTTTAGCACGCCTAAACTGATTCTCCTGGCACTAATTGTGCATTTAATTTTTTCTTTGGCGGTTTCTTATTTTGTGGATTTGTATGATATAAAAATAAATACTAATCCCATAACATTTGATAGCATTAAACAAGAATTTCTTTTTGTGGTCATCATTGGACCTTTTGTTGAAACTTTCCTATGTCAATACTTCCTAATCAATTTAATCATTTCATTGACCAGGTTTCTGTTTAAGAAAGAATCCAATAGTCTGGCGATTTTCATTTCGGCTTTAATATTTGGACTGGGGCACCAATATAATTATATGTATATGGCCGTGACATTTTTTACTGGGCTGCTCTACAGTACATTTTTTATAATTATTAAGTATAGAAAACAGGATGCATTTACCTATACGGCCATTGTTCATGCACTCTATAATTTATTTGCTTTCGCAATGAAAAATTTGTAGAATTCTGAATTGGGTAAAATATTAAGGGGTATTTGAAATCGCGAAATTGGTTTAGCAATTTGGTTACAGACAATCTTTAAAATTGACTATTGTACTTTCGCTTCCTCAGTAATAATAACAAAAACATCTTCATTTTGTTTTTTCATGAGATATTTTTCCCGGGCGAATTTTTCGAGCTTGGCCTTGTCGGTAGTCAGTTCATTAAGATCCTTAACTGCCTTTGCTGATTCTTTAAGATAGAATCTTTTTTCGGCCTGAAGTTTATTTAGCTGAGTACGATATTCATATTGAGACATCAGATCATTGCGATCGAAAAATAACATCCAGGTTAGAAATGCTATGCCTGCAATCAAATATTTATTACTAATCAGATCTAAAAGACGGTTCATCATTACAAATATATCCCGGGATTATATATCCCGGGATCGCTTATTTTCAACTTATCAACAATAGAGCTCTGAATCCAATTATGGATGGCTGCTATTATTTATTTTACATACTTAAAATTCTTTCCAAGAAAGCGTGCACTGCTCCCCAGTTCCTCTTCAATACGAAGTAGTTGATTGTATTTTGCTATCCTGTCTGAACGGGATGCAGAACCGGTTTTAATTTGTCCGCAATTTAAAGCCACTGCAAGGTCGGCAATAGTATAATCTTCAGTCTCTCCAGAACGGTGACTCATAACCGAAGTATAACCACTGTTTTGGGCCAGGGAAACAGCGTTAATTGTTTCAGTTAAGGTTCCGATCTGATTAACTTTAACTAAAATAGAATTAGCAATATCAGAATCAATGCCACGTTGTAGACGCTTTACATTAGTGACAAACAAATCATCACCTACTAATTGTACGTTGGAACCAATTTTTTCACTTAATAATTTCCATCCATCCCAATCGTCTTCGTCCATTCCGTCTTCAATTGAAATGATCGGATATTTAGCTGCCAAAGAAGCTAAATATTCTGCCTGCTCAGCACTTGTTCTGATTGCCCCTTTCGGACCTTCAAATTTAGTGTAATCGTATTTTCCGTCTTTGTAAAATTCAGAAGCGGCACAATCAAAGGCCAGAAAGATGTCTTTTCCGGGAGTATAACCAGCTTTTTCAATAGCCTCAAGTATAGTTTCTATTCCATCTTCTGTACCTTCAAACTTTGGAGCGAAGCCACCCTCATCACCAACGGCTGTTGATAAGCCTCGGTCGTGAAGGATTTTTTTCAATGTATGGAATACCTCTGTACCCCAACGTAATGCTTCAGAAAAAGAGGAAGCTCCAGCCGGCATAATCATGAACTCCTGAAATGCGATTGGAGCATCGGAATGTGATCCCCCATTCACAATATTCATCATGGGAATAGGTAAGGTATTTGCATTTACACCACCTATGTAGCGGTACAATGGCTGTCGGCTTTCCTGCGCTGCAGCCTTAGCAACAGCCAGAGAAACGCCCAGAATGGCATTGGCCCCCAAATTTCCCTTGTTTTCTGTTCCATCGATTGCAATCAGTAAACTATCAATGCTATTTTGCTCAAAAACATCAATTCCCTTTAGTTCAGGTGCTATTTTATCATTTACATTAGCAACGGCTTTTAATACACCTTTACCTAAATAAACCGTCTTGTCACCATCACGAAGCTCCACAGCTTCATGTACACCGGTTGATGCTCCTGAAGGAACTGCCGCACGGCCTAGAACGCCATTTTCGGTAATTACATCAACTTCTATGGTTGGATTTCCACGTGAATCCAAAATTTGTCTTGCGTGTACGTCGATAATTAAACTCATGATATTTTCTTATTATTAATGTGTAAATTCTAATTAGATAGTGTAATAAATACACTCTGAACTGTAATCCTAAAAATACTCAATTTAAGGAGTGATAAGATATTTTAAACTTATTGAATTAAAACCCTGATCGAACTTAGTTTTTCATCATCGCTACAAAATCGTCAAACAGATACCTTGAGTCGTGCGGGCCCGGAGAGGATTCTGGGTGGAACTGGACTGAAAATGCTTTTCTGCCTTTAACTCTGATTCCTTCGATTGACTGATCATTGAGATTCATATGGGTAATTTCTACTTTGTCTGAATTTCGAACATCTTCAGGGATTACACCAAATCCATGATTTTGTGAGGTTACCTCGCAATGGTTTATGATGATATTTTTTACAGGATGATTTAGTCCTCTATGTCCATTAAACATTTTCATGGTTCGGATATCGTTTGCCAATGCTAATAATTGATGGCCAAGACAAATTCCAAAGAGTGGTTTATTAGATTTTAATACCTCTTTAACAGTTTCTATAGCATAATGCATCGCAGATGGATCGCCGGGGCCATTACTAATAAAATAGCCATCAGGATTCCATTTCTCCATTTCTGCAAAAGAAGTCTTGGCCGGAAATACTCTTGAGAAAACACCTCTGCTGTCAAAATTTCTCAGGATATTCTTTTTAACACCCAAATCTAATACCGCAACGCGTTTTGGCGCATTTTTATCACCATAATCATAAGCCTCCTTCGTAGAAACTTGCGAGGATAGCTCCAGGCCGTCCATAGAAGGCACTTCAGCTAATTTTATTTTCAAATCCTCGATATCTAGAATTTCCGATGAGATTATTGCATTCATTGCACCTTTATCACGGATATGTCTTACCAGCGATCTTGTATCAACATCTGAAATTCCAACAATTTTTTCTTCAAGAAAATATTCCTGAATAGAGGTGTCGGCCATTTTTCGGCTGTATGTGATATTAAAGTTTTTACATACCAGTCCCGAAATTTTAATATTGTCTGATTCTATCTCTTCATTATGGATACCATAATTTCCGATATGCGCATTGGTAGTTACCATGATTTGTCCAAAATATGATGGATCAGTAAAAATCTCCTGATATCCGGTCATACCGGTGTTGAAACAAATTTCGCCAGTGGTTGTTCCAATTTTTCCAGCCGCTTTTCCATGGTAAACTGTTCCATCTGCAAGTAATAAAACAGCAGGTAATTTGATGTAATTATTCATGAATTAAATTTGAAAAGAGATTTGAAAATAGAATGAAAAGAAAGGATTTCGGAAGAATCCCCGATGTTTTAACGGCTGAACTGAAGTTTTTTACTTCATTTATCACAAGGGTCAAATTTAATCAATAATTCCCAAAAATAAAAGAGAATTATGATGAAAATTTAAATGTATTTCGACAGGTGATGATGAAATATATAGATGTTATTGTTTCATTTAATCCTAACTTTGAACTAATTTAAATTCCAGCTAAATGTCTGAACAAAAAGAGGTAAAGCGGATCACAACAAATACGATCCAGGAAATGAAGCAAAAGGGTGAAAAAATCGCCATGTTGACTTCCTATGATTATTCAATGGCAAGTATTGTTGATGAGGGTGGAGTTGATGTCATACTGGTTGGTGACTCAGCCTCAAACGTGATGGCCGGTCATGAAACTACGCTGCCTATCACCTTAGATCAAATGATCTATCATGCACAGTCTGTTGTCAGAGCTGTTAAAAGAGCCCTTGTTGTAGTTGATCTGCCATTTGGGTCCTATCAGGGTAATTCTAAAGAAGCATTAAATTCAGCTGTCAGGATTATGAAAGAATCGGGTGCGCATGCTGTGAAATTAGAGGGCGGACTTGAGATTCGTGAGTCGATAGAACGTATAATTACCGCTGGAATACCAGTAATGGGTCATTTGGGTTTGACACCACAATCGATTTATAAATTCGGTACTTACACTGTAAGGGCCAAAGAAAAAGCCGAAGCTGAAAAGTTAAAACAGGATATTATTATTCTTCAGGATGCTGGTTGTTTTTCTGTAGTCCTTGAAAAGATACCTGCAAAGCTGGCTCAAGAAGTATCAAAGTCTGTCAAAATTCCTACCATTGGTATTGGTGCTGGTCCGCATTGTGATGGACAAGTACTGGTGATTAATGACATGATCGGGTTAACTAAAGGTTTTAAGCCACGCTTTTTAAGACAATACCTGAATCTGTTTGATCAAATTAATGGTGCAGTTCAGGCTTATGTGAAGGATGTAAAAAGTGGCGAATTTCCTGATGAAAAGGAACAATATTAATTAAAACCTTTTCATGGCATCTACTGAATATACGAAGACTAAATTTCTTGTCCCTACTGCTGATATAACCAACAAGGATATACTTTTTGAAGATAATCATCTCATCGCAGTCAATAAGCGTGCAGGTGATATCGTTCAGGTTGATGATACAGGTGATGAATCGTTGGATGAAAAAGTAAAACGGTATATCGCTCTTAAATATAATAAACCCAATGGGGCCTTTTTAGGTGTGGCGCATCGTCTTGATCGTCCTG
>JBIIRT010000202.1:0-3043 GCA_044341405.1 Daejeonella sp.
TGGCTCCAGTTGCTGGAGCTGCTATTGGTGCAAGTGTGCCACTCGATTCTTTAGCTGCCCCTGCTGCAGCTGCTGCTAAGCGTGATGTGATTAAGGAACTAGGTTTGCGAACCTTTATAAACGCTGCAGGAACTTATACCACTATGACTGCTTCCTTAATGCATCAGGAAGTAGTTGATACCATTGAATCTGCTTCCAAGCACTTTGTGATGATTACCGAGGTACAGGATAAAGTAGGTGAAAAAATTGCTGCGATGTGCCATGCCGAATCTGCAATGGTAACCGCCGGTTGCTGGTCTGCCCTTGTATTGGGAACTGCCGGAGTTTTAACCAGAATGGATAGAAAAAAAGTATCCTTATTACCGGATGTTTCAACGTTCGACCGTAATGAGGTGATTGTTCAAAAATCCCATAATGTAGGATATGTCCATGCGATAACTAATACCGGTATCAAAGTAGTGGAAGTTGAAACAGCTGCAGAAATGGAAAGAGCAATAAGCGGTAAAACAGCGATGATGTGGTTTTTGAATTCAAGCGGACCAATGGGTAATGTAAAACATGAAGAATTTGTTGCCATTGGTAAAAAGCATAACATTCCAACCATGATTGATATGGCTGCTGATGTGCCTCCTGTTGAAAATCTTTGGAAGTACAATGACCTTGGTTTTGATTTGGTCTGTGTTTCTGGTGGTAAAGCAATTTGCGGACCTCAGAGTGCAGGGATTTTAATGGGTAAAAAAGACCTCATTGCTGCGGCAAGACTCAACGGACCTCCTAATGGTGGCAATATCGGACGCGGAATGAAGGTTAATAAGGAAGAAATTTTGGGAATGTATGTTGCCTTAGATAAGTATGTGAATACTGATCATGCAGCTGAATGGAAAATGTGGGAAGATAGAGTTTCTGTCATTGTAAGTGCTGCAACGAAAGTCAGCGGTGTGAGTGCTGATGTTTTTGTACCACCCGTAGCCAATCATACCCCCGCAATTAAAGTAACTTGGGATCAGAATAAAGTAAAGATTACTCCCAGACAATTATTGAAAAATCTTCAGGATGGAAGTCCCTCAGTAGAAGTTATGACTGGCCAGGACTCTATAAATATTACCGTATTTATGCTGCAAAATGGAGAGGATAAATTAGTTGCAAAACGCCTCCAGGAAGAGCTTGCGAAAGCAGCTGTTAGTTGATGTGAGATGAGATATGAGATATGAGATATGAGTTGTGAGATATGAGACCTGAGAAGGTCAAGAAATCAGTTTATTGCTGAATTTGTGCTCATATCTTGTTTCTCATATCTTATTTTTCGCCCAACATAATACCGATTTTTATTGTAAACATTATTCTGATTATGAAAAGAATATCCTTTCTGCTTCTTTATAGCCTTTTATTTCTTGGTTCATTTATTCAGGCTCAGACAAAAACATACAGTATCCTGATCAAAGGCGGACATGTTATCGATGCAAAAAATAACATCAATGAGTTAATGGATGTGGCTATCCAGGCTGGTAAAATAGCTGCTGTTGCTAAAAATATTGATCCTTCACTTGCCACCCAAATTGTAGATGCTAAAGGAATGTACGTTACACCCGGTTTAATTGATTTGCACGCGCATGTTTTTGCAGGTACTGATGACCGGGGTCTAAGTGGTGGATTTTCTTCACTTGCACCTGATCCATATACTTTCAGGTCGGGAGTTACAACTGTTGTTGATTGTGGAGGTGCGGGTTGGCAATCCTTTGATAAGTTTAAGAAAAATATTATTGATCGTTCAAGAACAAGAGTATTGTCTTTCCTGAATATTGTAGGTGAAGGGATGAGAGGTAATCCTTATGAGCAGGATATAAATGATATGGATGCCAAAAAAGCCGCTGATAAAGCATTAGCAAACAAAGATATTGTTGTAGGATTTAAACTTGCTCACTTTGCCGCTGCCAGCTGGGTTCCGGTTGAGCGTGTTGTTGAGGCCGGTAAACTGGCAAATATGCCCGTAATTATTGATTTTGGTGGCGATAATACACATGCTCCTTTGTCAATTGAGACACTGTTTAATAAATATCTTCGTCCTGGAGATATTTATACTCACGTTTATACTGAATTAGTGCAGAGAGATCCGGTGGTAGATTTGAACACTCGTCAGTTGAAACCATTTTTAATTCCCGCACAAAAAAGAGGAATTATTTTTGACGTTGGTTTTGGAGGTGGAAGCTTTAATTTTAACCAGGCTATTCCTTCAATTAAAGCCGGATTTTTACCCAATACTTTAGGAACAGACCTGCATACCGGAAGTATGAATGGTGCGATGAAAGATCAGCTGAATGTTCTTTCCATTTTCCTTTCTATGGGCATGGATATTCCTGGAGTGATTTCCCGTAGTACTTGGGGGCCTGCACAGGCTATCAAACGACCTGAATTAGGTAATCTTTCTGTTGGATCCGGAGCAGATGTAGCTGTATTAACTGTACGTAATGGAAATTTTGCTTTTAAAGATATTTCGGGTAACAGGAATGAGGGTAAACAACGTTTTGAATGTGAAATGACAATTCGTAACGGAAGGATTGTTTACGATCTGAATGCAATAGCCAGTAATCCTCAATAAGGTAAATTAAAATTAAGCTCAATTTTAAGTTTATTGATTTTCATTTAAAGATTTTAGAAATAAAGCAATGAGAAAAATCTCAATTTTAGTCGTAATTCTACTTTTCCTTACAACATTCACAAATGCACAAGGCAAATTATATAATACTCTGATTAAGGGTGGTAGAGTGATTGATGCAAAGAATAATATTAATGCCCTGATGGATGTGGCTATCAAGGATGGTAAAATTGCCAAAATAGCACAGAATATTGATGCTTCGCAGGCAGAGCAGCTCGTAAATGCTAAAGGAATGTATGTTACCCCCGGACTAATTGATGTTCATGCCCATGTTTTTTGGGGGACTCAGCCTGATAGCTACTTAATGAATGGTGACGTCGGGGTTACTGCTGATGGTTTTAGCTTTCGTTCTGGAGTTACCACAATGGTTGATTGCGGAGGACCTGGTTA
>JBIIRT010000203.1:0-3034 GCA_044341405.1 Daejeonella sp.
GAATATGGCTGTGATTTTTCCTCGATTGTATGTGGTGCATGATCTGTGGCAATAACATCAATCCGATCATCGAATACTGCTTTAAATATCTCATCCCGATCGGCAGCTGTTTTTATAGCCGGATTCCATTTGATCCAGTTCCCCTTTTTTGCATAATCAGCATCCGAAAACCATAAATGATGAATACAGGCCTCAGAAGTTATCCTTTTCTTTTCTAGAGGGATTGAATTATCAAAAAGAAAGGTCTCAATTGCAGTAGATATATGAAGAATATGTAGGCGCGTGTTGAACTTTTTAGCAAGCCCAACCGCTAAAGAGCTTGAAATATAGCAGGCTTCTGCATTTCGGATCAGCGGATGCATTTCGGGAGTTAAATTCTCACCATACTGCATTTTGAACTGCGCTGAATTGGCACGGATAGTAGCCTCATCTTCACAATGAGTGGCAACCAGCATAGGTGTCTTACTAAAAATACCTTCCAGGGTCTTCTCATTATCAACAAGCATATCGCCAGTTGATGAACCCATAAACACCTTAATACCACATACATTTTTTGGATCTGTTCTTAATACTTCATCAAGATTGTCATTACCGGCACCCATAAAAAAGGAATAATTGCCAGCAGAAGTCTGACTGGCAATCTGGTATTTATCTTCCAGTAATTCTTGTGTTAATGCATTGGGTATTGTATTAGGCATTTCCATAAAAGAGGTTATGCCGCCGGCAATTGCCGCCCGGCTCTCAGTATAAATATTTGCCTTGTGAGTCAATCCGGGTTCTCTGAAATGAACCTGATCATCAATACATCCAGGAAATAGATGTAGTCCCTCAGCGTTAATCTCCTTGTCAGCTGAAATATTAAGACTTGAACCAATTTGTTCAATCAGTCCGTTTTTAACAAAGACATCCCCAATAAATGTACGGCCTTCGTTAACTATAGTTGCAGATTTGATTATTATTGAAGACATTTCCTTGGGTTTAGATTAAATACTGACGCGAATTTCGGAAAATTTTCATTAGTTCTTTCTCAGCATAAGTGTAAATAAATTTTGCGTTCCAGAATTGACATAATGGAGCAAAGAATAAGGAACAAGGAATAAGGAAAGTGAATATTGATTTGAAATTTACATTTGTTTCAGATAACAGGAAACAGACAACTGAAAATAGACAACTGACCTCATAAGTCCTAATCTAAATTCCAAATCCCTACCTTTGCAATATGTCATTATCCTTCGAAGATTTTAAGCTGAACAGGCAAATTCTGAATGCTGTTGCGGACGCAGGTTATACCCTGCCTACGCCAATACAGGAAAAAGCGATTATGCCAATCTTATCTGGTCAGGATATAATGGGTATTGCGCAAACCGGCACAGGTAAAACTGCAGCTTTCGTTTTGCCCATTCTAATGAAGCTGAAATATGCACAAGGCAATGATCCAAGGGCATTAATAATTGCACCTACCCGTGAGCTTGCTATGCAGATAGAAGAAAATGTTAAAACATTTGCCAAGTATACTGATCTGCGAACAGTGGTGCTTTACGGGGGCTTGGGCCCTAAAATACAGATCGCTGAATTAAAAAAGGGAGTAGATATTATTATATCAACCCCCGGTCGTTTTCTTGATTTATATCTTGAAGGAAATATCAATACTCAAAATTTGAAATTTCTGGTGATGGATGAAGCGGATAAAATGATGGACATGGGTTTTATTGGTTCTATCCACCGCATCCTGGAAGTGGTACCAAGAAAGCGTCAGAACCTGCTATTTTCAGCTACTATGAGTGAACTGGTACACAAGATTTCTGGGGATTTTCTTAAACATCCCACAGTGATTGAGGTGGCTGAACAGGCAACTCCAGCAGCAACCGTAAACCAGGTTTTGTATAAAGTTCCAAACTTAAAAACCAAATTAAATCTACTTCAGCATCTATTAAGAGATACCGAGGATTTCACCCGCCTAATAATTTTCTGTAAAACCAAAACGGTTGCCGACAATATATTTCATTTCCTCGAAAGGCGATATGGAACAGATCAGGTAAGGGTTATTCATGCCAATAAGGGACAAAACACCCGGATTAACTCAATAAACGCGTTTAAAGAAGGCGATATAAGGATTTTGGTCGCTACTGATGTTGCTTCCCGCGGACTAGATATTAGCAATGTCAGTCATGTGATAAATTTCGATGTGCCTATAATCATTGAAGATTATGTACACCGAATTGGACGTACCGGGAGAGCACTTCAAACAGGTGATGCGATTACTTTTTGCAGCCCTTCGGAAGAATACTATGTAGAGAAAATTGAAAAATTGATCCGGCAATCCATTCCTGTATCTGAACTACCCGAAAATGTATTCATTGATGATACTCCGTATGAAGAACGGCAAAATATTGCCCGGGAGATTGATTTGCAAAAACGGAGGGAAGATCCTGAATTCAAAGGAGCATTTCATGAGAAAAAAGCTAAGAACTCGAAAAATACAAAGTCAATAAAGGCCGTAGCAAAACCTAAAGCCAGAAATAATAAACCAGGTGCTGCAAGGAGAAAGAAAAGTGTCAAATTTGATTCTGTTCATAAAAAAGATCGAAAGAAATGAAATTGCGATTAACTCCGCTAAACCTAGTTTCTTCATTCGTGTTGGTAAGTATTGGTTACCAGCTATTTTTCCCGGGCAAAAATGGATTTAGAGAGTTAGGAAGCATTCAGCTAATCATTCTGCTAATTATTAGTTTTATCGCTGATCAGGTTTTCCGCAGATATATACCTCAGCTAGAACGTATTTGGTTAATTGAAGTTCTATTTCTCATCTTTGTAGCCGTTTTGATGATACTTATTAAATTGTATGTTTTCAGTTGATAGTTGACACCCGATAGACATCGGGTTGGCAATTGATAACTGAGAATGAAGAAAAAAGCCATTAAAACCTAGAATACAGAGAAATAAAATTCAAAGAAAGGCAGCTCAAGCAGCCGCAACCTATAACTTAAAACTTATAACTTACAACATAAAACCTACAACTTAAGAATGAAAAAAG
>JBIIRT010000098.1:0-10164 GCA_044341405.1 Daejeonella sp.
GCTGAAGCCCCTGAAACGACCTATCTTGTTGACCCCAGCTAAAGCTGGGGCCTATTGAGCAACCTTGCTAGTGTAATGATTGAATAAAAAATACTGAGCGTTGGGATAGCCGTATCGCACAATAGCCCGGTGCTTTAGCTCCGGGTGAATTAACCGGTTTTTAGGGCGGGCTTCAGCCCAAAATCCTAAGCGGCCTGAATGGAACAAATACTGGCGCTTTAGCACCACATTGCCGATAAATAATCCATTATAAAATCAAACCACCAGAGCCGATGCCCCTATATAAGCACTCCCTTGAACCACTCCCTTTGCTTCAAGACGCTTATCGATATAACTCTGGATCTGTGATTTTTTCATTCCCCAGTTCGGAGCGATGAGCAAATCGAAATCGGCGAGGCCGAATAGCCTTTGGAGTACAATATCCGGTCTCAATAAAGGAATGAACTCGGCAATAAAGTCGGTATATTCATCAATTGTAAATACCTTGAAAGGATCACGGGCATATCTAGAACCCATGATCGAGCCTTTTACTATGTGCAGATGATGCAGCTTAACGAATTTAATTTGCGGGTATCTGTTAATCTCATCCGCATAACGCAACATCATATCATGAGTTTCCCATGGGAAGCCAAATATGGTATGAACACAGATATCAATCTTTTTGTTATTCGCAAGTTGAATTGCATTCAGAAATTCCTGATGGGTACATCCCCTGTTAATTTGTAGCAGCGTATCATCATAGATCGATTCCATTCCCATTTCGAGAT
Organism: Daejeonella sp.; assembly: GCA_044341405.1. Taxonomy (GTDB): domain Bacteria; phylum Bacteroidota; class Bacteroidia; order Sphingobacteriales; family Sphingobacteriaceae; genus Daejeonella. The sequence goes on from JBIIRT010000098.1 coordinate 768, forward strand.
CAACATCAAATCTATCGGCATAACTCTCAAGCAATGCCAGCTTCTCAAAATCGATACAATCGGGGCGGGTTCCAACTGACAATCCGACAATACTCTCTGTATTAATACTTAGAGCCTCATCATAAAGCAATTTGAGATAATGAGTGGGAGCATAGGTATTGGTATTGGGCTGAAAATAAATGATAAACTTTTCAGCTTTATAATTTTTATAGGCCCTTTCCATACCCTGCTCGATCTGTTCGCGAATAGTTGGAAGTTTACGGGAAAGCTCGGGAGTGAAAGAATCTACATTACAATAAGTACAACCACCATAACCTTTGCTCCCATCACGGTTCGGACAGGTAAATCCGGCATCAGCAATAATCTTATATACGCGCTGTCCGTCGTACTTATTTTTAAGATAAGCGCCGTAATGATTATAATTTTTGTGTCCGTAATCTAAAGGTGTTCCCAAAACTTTATTTTTGCAAAGATACTAAATTCAATTTTACCCTAAAAAGAGGTTATGCTACGGATATACTATAAGAAAGAGCAGAGATTGGCAAAAGAAAGCGACATCAGCTTATTGCGTACAATCCCACTTAACGACCTTGTTTGGGTAGATTTACAAAACTCCACTGTTGAGGAGAAAGTTACGATCGAAACCTATTTTGATATTAAATACTCCTCAGTAGAAGAATCCTCTGAGATTGAAAGTTCTTCCCGATTTAATGAACTGGACGATGAGCTGATCATCAACTCCAATTTTTTATCACTCAGACAGCAGGAATTTGATTATTGTCCGGTTTCAATCATTCTGGAAAAGGGAATTCTCTTTACCTACCGGGATGATGATTTGAAGACCTTCGGAGAATCAGTAAAAAAAATCAAATCCAATCCAGGAGCATTCACGAATGGATATCATATTCTGCTCACTATTCTTGAAACAGGGATTGAACAGGATGCCGACATTATTGAAGGTCTAGCAAAAGATATTGCCGATCTAAATAAAAAATTAACCCTGAACAGAAAGCGCTCAGATGAAGAGATCCTCCTGAAAATTGCATCTTTCCAGAACTATAACATTCTGATGCGCGAAAACATTGTGGATAAGCAGCGTCTGGTATCATCTTTAATGAAAAGCAGTTTATTCCCTGAAGAGTATATGCCTGTACTACGGATCATGATCAAGGATATTGGCTCACTGATCGAGCACAATAAATTTGCCTTCGAGCGTCTAGAATACCTTCAAAATACCTTTATGGGTTTGGTAAATATAGAGCAGAACCGAATTATTAAAATTTTTACGGTTGCGACTGTTGCCTTTATGCCACCTACACTGATTGCAAGCCTGTATGGCATGAATTTTAAGATTATGCCGGAACTCGTCTGGGATTATGGTTACCTATTCGCCATTGCATTGATGGTTTTATCTTCGGTTATTACTTTGATCTTTTTCAAAAAGAAAAACTGGTTGTAACCGAAGTCATTTTTTACCAGATTTCTTATTCCTACCTTGTATATAAGGCTAAATGTAAATACTTGGCACAGCCTTATAAAAACAGGAGGGTACTATGAAAACACCGATGAAAAACAAATCCAATGAAAACCAGCAGGGTAGTTCAAAAGGAAATCAATCAATACATGCTAAAAAGGAAACACTGAAATCAAGGGGCATTTCCAATAGCGGAGGCCAGATGTCTTATCAAACTGACAATAAACAGGCCACAGTGAATAAAGGAAATATAAACTCTATGGTTCAGGGCAAAACCAAAGCACCTAAAATGCCGAGTAAACATAGCCCTAAGAAGGGATAGGTTGATTTATTAGGGTTTTGTGGGAAGTTCCCAGCTACGCTTACAAGTAATTTTATGATAGTGATGAGGTGAATGAGGTTCCCGCCTTCGCGGGAATGACACGCGTTTTGGGGGAGGTAAGGAGATTCCAGCCTTCGCTGGAATCGGAGTCAGATCACTCCTTATTCCCAAAATTTATCATTCCCAAAATATATAAAGACACAAAATGAGTAGAAGCAGCACATCATTTATAATACTTTTCAGTCTTGCGATTCCAGCGAAGGCTGGAATCTCCTTATTAACCAAAAAAATTTGTCATTCCAGCGAAAGCTGGAACCTCCCAATTCTTGATAATTAAATTGAACCTTCGGGGCCAGTTGGCTACCTGAGCATTCACAATAAAATTTTTGGGCACAAGCTATCCCAATTGCTAAAAGCAAACCTGAACTCTCCTTCTTATTTCCACCCGCCTAAATCTCTCAGCAATCCAATTATTCTTACCTTTATCACCCAAGAAGAACCAAAATGACCGAAGTCTATAAACCTAAACATAAGATACGTTTTGTTACAGCAGCTGCCCTGTTCGACGGCCATGATGCAACTATCAACATTATGCGCCGTATACTTCAGTCTTCAGGGGCGGAGGTGATACATCTCGGTCATAACCGATCTGTGCAGGAGGTTGTAAACTGCGCGATTCAGGAAGATGTTCAGGGTATTGCAATGACCTCCTACCAGGGCGGACATATTGAGTATTTAAAATACATGTATGATCTGCTGCAAGAATCCGGCGCGGGCCATATAAAAATATTTGCAGGCGGTGGCGGAGTAATTTTGCCGACTGAAATTAAAGAACTTAAAGAATACGGAATCACTCAGATTTATTCACCTGATGATGGCCGAAAAATGGGACTTCAAGGAATGATCAATGATATGCTCCAGGCATGTGATTTCCAAACCCATACCAGCCTGACCAATGAACTGCAGGGCATTCAGAAAAAGAATGTAAATGCAATTGCTTCCGCGATTACGCTGGCAGAAAATCATCCGGAGCAGACAGAGAGCTTCCTGAATGAACTTGGAAAATTAAATGCAGATAAAAAAGTCCCGGTTATCGGAATAACAGGAACCGGAGGAGCTGGAAAATCATCACTGATTGATGAACTTGTTCGCCGCTTTCTGATCGAAACTGATAAAAGCATTGCGATAATCTCGGTTGATCCTTCAAAACGCAAAACAGGCGGTGCTTTATTGGGGGACCGGATCCGGATGAACTCAATTAATAACCCTCGGGTTTACATGCGTTCCCTTGCGACAAGGCAGGCCAATTTAGCACTCTCAAAATATGTTCAGGAGTCGATTGATATCTGCAAAGCAGCAGGATATGAGCTCATCATTGTTGAAACTTCGGGCATCGGACAGTCTGATACTGAGATCACCGAACATTGTGATGTATCCTTGTATGTGATGACTCCGGAGTTTGGAGCAGCAACCCAACTGGAAAAAATTGACATGCTCGACTTCGCGGATATCGTCGCGATCAATAAATTTGATAAGCGCGGAGCACTGGATGCGATCAGGGATGTGCGGAAACAGTTTAAGCGCAATCATCAATTATTCGATTCTCCGGATGAAGAACTCCCTGTGATTGGTACCATGGCTTCTCAATTCAATGATCCCGGGATGAATCAACTCTTTGCAGAATTGATGAAGGCCATTTTAAGGAAAACTGGATATGATTTCCAAGCAAAAATGGAATTAATCGGAAAACATAGTGAAAAGAGTTATATCATTCCCCCTGAACGGATCCGCTATTTAGCCGAAATTGTTGAAAGTAGTTCAGCTTATGCCGAATGGGTAAATAAACAGAGTGAAATTGCGCAACAGATGTTTCAGGTAAAGGGGGTATTAGACCTCCCCCAAACCCTATCCGAAGGAGATGGCTTAAAAAGCAATTTAGAAAGACCTTTGACTGATATATACAATAAACTTGAAGAAAGTCTTGATCCGGAATGCCGCAGATTATTGCGTGAATGGCCTGACACGATCAGAAAATATAAGGCTGATGAATTCATTTTTAAAGTCCGCGATAAGGAAATTAAACAATCCCTTTATTCAGAATCATTATCTAAACTAAGGATTCCAAAGATCTCTTTACCCAGATATGAAGCATGGGGAGATATCCTGCGCTGGTTACTAACTGAAAATGTACCGGGCGAGTTTCCATACGCTGCTGGAGTATTCCCTTTAAAACGTGAAGGCGAAGACCCAACCAGAATGTTTGCCGGCGAAGGTGGTCCGGAGAGAACCAACAAGCGTTTTCATTATGTTTCCCTAGAACAGCCCGCACACCGTCTTTCTACAGCTTTCGACTCGGTAACGCTTTACGGAGAAGATCCAGGCCTCCGCCCCGATATTTACGGCAAGATTGGAAATTCTGGAGTTAGCATTGCGACGCTTGATGATGCTAAAAAACTATACAGCGGTTTTGATCTTTGCCATACAGCTACATCGGTATCCATGACTATTAACGGACCGGCGCCAATGCTGCTTGGCTTCTTCATGAATGTAGCCATAGACCAACAATGTGAGAAATACATCATTGAAAATGGTCTTCAGGCAGAAGTTAAAGCTAAAATTGAACTGATTTTCAAAGCCAAGGGTATTTCCCAGCCGGTTTACCAAGGCGAACTCCCAAAAGGAAACAACGGACTCGGGTTAATGCTTCTCGGACTTACAGGCGATCAGGTCTTAGCGCCAGAGGTATATCATAAGATCAAAGCCTACGCAATTGCCAATGTTAGAGGTACTGTGCAGGCAGATATTTTAAAAGAAGATCAGGCACAAAACACTTGCATATTTTCAACCGAATTCGCTCTGAGGATGATGGGAGATATCCAGAAGTACTTCATCGACAATCAGGTAAGGAACTTCTATTCTGTTTCTATTTCGGGATACCATATCGCTGAAGCAGGAGCTAATCCAATCTCACAACTCGCATTTACCCTAAGTAATGGATTTACTTTCGTAGAATATTACCTGAGTCGTGGAATGCATATCGATGAATTTGCGCCAAACCTATCCTTCTTTTTCTCCAACGGAATTGATCCTGAATATTCTGTGATCGGTCGTGTAGCGCGAATAATCTGGGCTAAAGCTATCAAGCATAAATACAAGGGAAATGACCGTTCACAAAAATTAAAATACCATATCCAAACCTCGGGGCGCTCCCTGCATGCTCAGGAAATTGATTTCAATGATATCAGAACAACTCTGCAGGCGCTTTACGCGATCTATGATAATTGCAATTCGCTGCATACCAATGCATATGATGAAGCGATCACCACCCCAACAGAAGAATCGGTGCGCAGGGCAATGGCAATACAACTTATTATTAACAGAGAATTAGGTCTAGCCAAAAATGAAAACCCTTTACAGGGCGCCTTCATTATTGAGGAACTGACTGAATTGGTTCAAGCAGCCGTTTTAGAGGAATTCAAGCGTATCAATGATCGCGGTGGAGTTTTAGGAGCCATGGAAACAATGTACCAGCGTAGCCGTATTCAGGAAGAGTCCCTTTATTACGAAACCCTGAAACACGACGGGACTTACCCTATTGTTGGGGTGAATACCTTCCTCAATAAAAATGGATCACCAACGATCATCCCATCAGAAGTTATCCGCGCCACAGAAGAGGAAAAGAAATTTCAAATCAGCGCTTTGGAAAGCTTTAAACAAAGAAATGAAGAAACTTCAATTAAGCTTTTAAAAGAACTTCAACAGAAGGCTATTGCCGGAGAAAATATTTTTGAAAGTCTGATGGAGGTTTGTAAGGTTTGTTCCCTGGGGCAAATATCACATGCTTTGTATGAGGTTGGGGGGCAGTACAGGAGAAATATGTAAGCACTGCCATTCGAATCGCGAAAAAGGTCATTTTAATCAATCAAAACGTTAACGCGGCGAGAAATCTCGTGGTCTAATAACACCATCAGCAAAACGCCACTTTTTGGTTTTTAAATCATTCCCATTTGTTATTGAACAAAATTTATATAAATTATAAAATATACAACGCTTCGTTTTGATTCCATTTTTTATAAACTATATTTATTATATAAACCAAAACACATAATAATGAAATATTTAGTAATTATTTTCTCATTCATTTTGATTTCAACTGTAGCAATTGCTCAGAAATCAACAAAACTTTTTAACGGCAAGGATCTTAGCGGCTGGACTATTCATGGTACTGAAAAGTGGTACGTTGAAAATGGCAATCTAGTCTGTGAAAATGGTCCAAAAGAAGAATATGGCTATCTCTCTACAGACAAAAACTATAAAAATTTCATCCTTGAATATGATTTTAAACTTGAAGCAAATGGCAATAGCGGGGTATTTGTACGCTCCAGCATTGAGGGCACTAAAATCAGCGGATGGCAGGTAGAAGTTGCTCCTCCCGGAAACGGAACAGGAGGCATTTACGAATCCTATGGCAGAGGCTGGTTGACAAAACCAACTAAAGAAGAAGAATCAGGACTTAGTCCGGATGGATGGAACCGTGGAAAGATTCATGTAATGGGTAATGAAATAACTACCTGGTTAAATGGCAAACAAATCTCAAATCTAAAAGATGAGAAATTTGGAGCAGGAAAAGGATTTATTGCCCTTCAAATTCATTCTGGTGGTGACATCAAGGTTAGATGGAAAAGGATTGTAATTAAAGAGCTTGAGTAAAAATTCTCGCGACATTAAATTCTTTAATCATCCCGCTCATGCGGGATAAAAACAAATTATATTCTAATGAACAATAATCAGGAATCAACCCGTAGAGGCTTTATTAAAAAAATTGCAGCATCGTCAGCCGCCCTTGCGGTTGGAAGTAATGTACTTGCTGCCGCTCAGGAAAGTGAATCAGCACCATTTATACTCCATAAAAGACAATATATTGGTGCAAACGACAACATCAATATTGCACTGATTGGAGCGGGGGGAATGGGCACCGGAGATACAATTACTGCACTCAAAGTACCTGGGACTAAATTAATAGGGGTTTGTGATTTGTATGATGGAAGGTTAAAAGATGCCAAAACCCGCTGGGGACAGGATATTTTCACAACAAGATCATATAAAGAGATTTTAAATCGTTCAGATATCGACGCTGTAATAGTTGCTACGCCAGATCACTGGCATCAACAGATCTCAATCGATGCAATGCGGGCGGGTAAACATGTATATTGTGAGAAGCCAATGGTTCATGATATTACCGAGGGTCCTGCCGTAATCAAAGCTCAAAAAGAAACCGGAAAGGTGTTTCAGGTAGGTAGTCAGGGAGTATCTTCATTGGGAAATGAGAAAGCAAAGGAACTTCTGAAAGATGGAGCAATCGGTCAGCTTAACTTTGCAGAAGGCTTCTGGGCACGCCATTCACCGGGCGGTGCATGGCAGTACCCAATACCTGCTGACGCTTCTGCAAGTACAGTAGATTGGGATACATTTGTAAGTAATACCACAAAACGCTCCTTTGATGCGATGCGTTTCTTCCGATGGAGAAACTACCGCGATTATGGCACCGGAATGTCGGGCGATTTGTTTGTCCATCTATTTTCAAGCCTTCATTTCATAACAGATTCCTTCGGTCCAAAAAAGATCTATTCTTCCGGCGGATTAAGATATTGGAAAGATGGGCGAGAAGTTCCGGATGTGCTTCTAGGAATATTCGACTATCCCGATCAAGCGCAAGCTCACCCGGCATTTAATCTGTCTTTAAGATGTAATTTTGCTGATGGAACCAGTGGAAATACAATTTTAAAACTGGTAGGAAGTGAAGGTGCAATGGATATTGGCTGGGATAGTGTTACACTGAGAAGAAACAAAAACTTCTCTTCAGATGATCCATTTTTCATTGAAAAAATGAAGAATGCAGGAACTCCATTAAGCGACCGTAAAAGAATTCTTCCGCAGGAAGAATATACATTTGCAGCGGAAAAAGGCTATATGGGAGGCCCTTACGATCATTTTGTAAATTTCTTCAACGCAATCAAAAACAATGGCAAAGTTGCCGAAGATGCGATTTTTGGTTATCGTGCAGCAGCTCCTGCTCTATTATGTAATGATAGCTACAATAACGATACTGCAATCTTATGGAATCCTGAGAAGATGCAATTGGTTAAAAAGTAATTTTAGCACTATGAAAAAAGCCCAACTAGTAAAAACACTAGTCGGGCTTTTTTGTATAAAATCTATGTAATTACCCTGCTATCCAGCTAAATTTATATTCAAGGGAAGGATTTTTCATTCTTTCAGCGACTCTAATCAAGCGATCTGGCAAATTCATAATATAATCACGTGCTTTTTCACCAGCTTCGTTCAGATCACGCACTTTTTCAATATGCCAATCATCAATCAGTTGTTTCATGATATCTACATAGTCAATTGCGGTATAAACTCCCAGGCGCTGTGCTGCGTCTGTGAAATGCCCGAATGTCTGACCCATTTGTAAACCTACTTCACGAAGAAAGTGAGCTGGCATTACAATTTTATTACGCATCATATCTTCAAAAGCAATCATTGCCTCACTTGGGTCCACTTCAAAAATCCTAAGCATAAAATCTTTGTAGGCCTTTGCATGTCTGGCCTCATCAGAAGCTATTACACCACACATTTTAGATAATAAGGTATCGCCATCAGCCTTAGCCAATGAAGCAACCCTTCTGTGTGAAATGTTTGTAGCAAGTTCCTGAAAACTGGTGTAAATAAAATTACGGTAAGGGTCATGGCCTGTACCGATATCAAATCCATCAGCAATCAGATATTGAGTAGAGATTTCCATCTGGCGCATATCCACACGACCTGACAGATATAGGTATTTGTTCAGCAGATCACCATGTCGATTTTCTTCTGCAGTCCAGAGTCTAACCCATCTCATCCAGCCATTTTGTTCATCTCTAGAAATACCATCAACCATACTTAACCAGGATTCATAAGTTGGAAGAGCTTCTTCAGTAATTGTATCACCAATCAAAACCGCTACCAGATCATATGAAAGTGCCTTTGCATTTTCTTTGAGATCTTTAATTTCTGAAAAGAAAGTATCGCGGGTTGAATCAGGCAAAAAATCAGATGGTTGCCAGTTTGTGTCGATAGGCTTAAGGTATTCATGCATCTTTTCAAGCATATACTTTTCGATGTGCACTAATACTTCTCTTCGTGATCCTATATTAATATTCATATGTTTTTTTAATTATTTAAATGTACGAAAAAAGCATTAAACAAGATGTTTAAATTGTAATTGAAATACCTAAATATGGATTTAAAGTGCTTTTAAAGCTATAATATTTTGTAAGTATAGCTAAAAATAGTGGTTGAAAAAATGGGATAGATCAAACATACTAATGGGATGAATAGCCTGTAATCCTGATTTTCATCAGGAGGACAAATCGAGTAATCCTGATTTTCATCAGGAAGACAAGTCGTGTCATCCTGGCGAAGGCCTTTGTCATCCTGGCGAAAGCCTTTGTCATCCTGGCGAAAGCCTTTGTCATCCTGGCGAAAGCCAGGACAAAAAAAAGCCCAGTACAATGAAGTACTGAGCTTTCGTTTAAAATTGGGCACCGACCTACTCTCCC
>JBIIRT010000099.1:0-10144 GCA_044341405.1 Daejeonella sp.
TGGATTCAATAGCCTTGGCAGCATTTTTAACCAGTTCCCAGTCAATTACACCATCCAGATTATGATCCTGTTTTTCGCTATTATAAAGTGTCATTCCTGATGGATTATCCATAGGATATAAAATACCTGACAGATCAATATTTTTAACCTTCCAATGATCCACATCATCACGCATTTTTAGGAATTGAACCCTACCCACCATATCATTTATGGTTCTGAATCCAAGTTCTGCCATAATCTCACGTAATTCTTCGGCAATAAACCTGAATAGGTTAACTATATGCTCAGGTTTTCCAGAAAATAGCTTTCTAAGCTCAGGATCCTGGGTTGCAACACCTACCGGACACGTATTTAGATGGCATTTACGCATCATAATACAACCTCCGGCAACCAATGCTGCAGTAGCAACTCCCCATTCCTCTGCTCCTAAAAGTGTGGCAATAGCTATATCTTTACCTGTTTTTAACTGACCATCAGTCTGGAGTACAACCCTACTTCTCAATTTATTTTTAACCAGGGTTTGCTGAGCCTCAGCTAATCCAAGTTCCCATGGTAAACCGGCATGTTTAATAGAGGTTAGTGGCGATGCACCAGTTCCACCATCATATCCGGCAATCAATATCACATCCGCATGAGCTTTGGCAACACCCGCCGCAATAGTACCAACTCCAGCCTTTGAAACCAGCTTAACGCTGATACGTGCTGCTCGGTTAGCATTTTTTAGGTCGAATATTAACTGAGCTAAATCCTCTATAGAATAGATATCATGATGCGGTGGAGGTGAGATCAAACCTACCCCAGGTGTAGCATGTCGAACTTTGGCTATCCATTCGTCCACTTTATCGCCAGGCAATTGTCCGCCTTCGCCAGGTTTGGCACCTTGTGCCATTTTAATCTGTAATTCATCTGCATTGGTCAGGTAATTTGCTGTAACACCAAATCTTCCTGATGCAATCTGCTTGATGGCAGAGCGCATAGATCCACCGTCTGCCAATGGCTCATATCTCAATTCATCTTCACCACCTTCACCAGTATTACTTTTAGCTCCTATCCTGTTCATTGCAATCGCCAATGTACTGTGAGCCTCATGAGAAATTGACCCAAATGACATTGCCCCAGTTGCAAACCGCTTCAAAATAACTTCTACTGGTTCAACTTCACTTAAAGGAACCGGCTGACGGTGATGAGCAAAATCAAGTAAACCACGGATGGTATACAACGTATCAGTCTGTTTATTGATATGTGAAGCGTATTTTTTGTAAACATCGTAGTTATTGGTCCGGGTAGCATGCTGAAGTAAATGAACAGTCTCCGGATTGAACAAATGAGCTTCACCCTTTCTTTTCCACTGGTACACACCACCTTCAGGTAATAATTTATTTTCGATTCCTCTTCTCTTAAACCCTAAGAAATGTTTACGCAGGGCTTCCTCTGCTATATCATCTAATCCCATTCCTCCAATTCTAGATACAGATCCGGTGAAATAGTTATCAATAACATCTTTATTAAGTCCTACAATCTCAAAGATCTGAGCACCATGGTAAGATTGCAAGGTTGATATTCCCATTTTGGAGAATATCTTTAACAATCCATCATTTACTGACTTAATATAATTTTTATATAAATACTTAACATCCAATTCAGTTTCTATTCTTTCATCGGTTTTAAGTTTATGTATGGTTGCTAATGCGAGGTATGGATTAACAGCAGTGGCACCAAAGGCAATCAGGCATGCAAAATGATGAACTTCCCACACATCCCCTGCTTCGAGCATAATACCTACTGCACCTCGAAGACCTTTTTTAATCAAGTGATGGTGAACTGCTGATAATGCTAGCAAAGAAGGTATGGGAGCATGTTCAGAATCTATAGCCCTGTCTGATAAAATTAAAACCTCGAAACCATCATGAACTGCATCTTCGGCATATCTGCATAAACGCTCAATTCCACGCTGCAATGATCCTTGCTGACCATCAGCTTTAAAATAAGTTTGAAGTGTTTTGGCCTGAAAAGAACCAGTATCTATACTTCTAATTTTTTCAAGCTCAATATTACTCAACACAGGATGAGGCAAAGCCACACAATGACAATGCATTTCATCCTCATCCAAAATGTTACCATTATTACCCATAAATCCGGCGAGACTCATTACCAGACGCTCACGGATAGGGTCAATTGGCGGATTGGTTACCTGAGCAAACAATTGTTTAAAATAATTAGCCAGGTGCTGAGGACGATCAGAAAAAACTGCCAAGGGAGTATCTGTACCCATAGAACCCACTGCTTCCTTGCCTGTAAGTGCCATAGGCTTAATTAGGGTATCAATATCTTCACGGGAGAACCCAAATACCTGCTGATACTTGAAAGTAGACTCATTTGATAACTGTGTAAATGCAACTCTTGGCTCTGCAAGATCTTCAAGTCTGATCTTATAGTTTTCTAACCAGGTACCGTAAGGCTGCTGGGAAGTAATTGCCTTTTTAATTTCATAATCTTCAATGATGGTTCCTTTTACAGTATCCACAACCAGCATTTTCCCTGGTTGTAAACGCCCTTTCTTAATCACTTTAGATTCATCAACAGGCAAAACTCCTGCTTCAGATGCAACTATAATCTGATGATCATCTGTTATTACAAAACGTTGAGGACGGAGGCCATTTCTATCGAGTGTTGCTCCGATCAGATGCCCATCTGTAAAGGCAATAGCAGCAGGTCCATCCCAGGGCTCTATCAAAGTAGCATGGTACTCATAAAATGCTTTAGTTGCAGCATCCATTTGATCATTTCCATCCCATGCTTCAGGGATAAGCATCATCATAACATGAGGTAACGAACGACCACAATGGAATAACAACTCGACAACATTATCCAGACAAGCCGAATCAGATTGATTATTATCAATTACCGGAAGCAGCATATCCATTTCATCCTTACTGAAAAAAGGAGATGCAAAAGATCGAATACCAGAATAAAACCAATTTAAGTTACCCTTTAAGGTATTAATTTCGCCATTGTGCGCAATAAATCTAAAAGGCTGTGCCAGACGCCATGATGGGAAAGTATTCGTAGAAAAGCGTGAATGAATCATTCCAAAGGCAGAGCTCAGCAAAGTATTGTTCAGATCAGGGAAATAAATCCTAACCTGACTACTGGTAAACTCTCCTTTATACATAATCACATTCTGAGAAAGCGACACCACATAAAACTGCTGTTCTGCCCCAGTTACTGTTTCTCTGACAAGCTTGGTGGCATAGTTTTTTAGAACATAAAGTTTTCTTTCAAAATCCTCTGCTGTATGTAATGATGCTGGTTTCGCAATAAAAATCTGTTCAATATCAGGCTCAGAAGAGAATGCTGCTTCCCCAATTATTCCAGAGTTAATTGGAACTTTACGATAGCCTAATATTTTAAGTCCGAGTTTATCCGCTGCTTTAGAAACGGCTCTGCGGCAATCTTCCTTGATTGTAGCTTTCTTAGGTAAAAAAAGCATTCCAACACCATATGTACCTGCCTTTTCAAGGTGAATATCGAGTTTGAGAGCTTCCTGTTTAAAAAAATCATGTGGTATTTGAATTAAAATCCCTGCACCGTCTCCAGAATCCGGATCACAACCACATGCACCACGGTGTTCCATGTTCTCCAAAATAGTAAGGGCATCACTAACAATCTTGTGAGATTTTTTTCCCTTAATATTCGCAATAAAACCAACTCCACAGGCATCATGCTCCATTGATGGATCATATAAACCCTGTGTTTGGTTGTCAGTATTTGTCATCTATTGAATAAAATTTATTAGCCTCTAAATTAATTAAAATACGTCGCTCTTACTTAATTTACAATGATTTTTATGATTACATTAAAAAATGTCATTAATAAAAATAATAATTACAATATTAATAATTTTACTGGCATTTCATTATCATTTTCGCATTTCAATTTTCTATTTTAATGCTATAAACTTAAATTGCATTTTTTTCCTACTTTTGTCTCGGGCAAGTCTTTTACGACCAGCTCCCTTTGAACTCCCCCAGGGTGGGAACGCAGCAAGGGTAGAAGGTTGTAGCGGTGCGATAAAAGGTGCTTGCCCATTTTTTTTCTTTAATTAGATAATTAGCAAATGAGCTAATTAGCAAATTGCTTCCACTGATGAGCAGGCTTAAAGCTGATGAAAATCCAATCGTTTTAAAAACTTTTGCTTTTGCTGTAAGTGCTGCCAAATATTGTCAGACTCTCCAAAAAGATAGAAATTTTCCCCTGGCTAATCAACTTTTTAAAAGTTCCACTTCTATTGGTGCAAATGTAAGAGAAGCGCAAAATGCTGAAAGCAAAGCTGATTTTATTCATAAATTCAAAATCGCAGTAAAGGAAGTAGATGAAACTGAGTACTGGCTCGCATTGTGTAAGGAATTATTTGAACATGAGGAACTTACCGTCCTACAAACACAATTAATAGAAACACAAAAAATCATAAATAAAATAATTTCCACAAGCAAGAAGGCATAATTTGCTAATTTGCTCATTCACTAATTTGCTAATTAAATTGATATGAAATTCTTCATCGACACCGCAAATCTCGCCCAAATCAAAGAAGCTCAGGCATTGGGCATTTTGGACGGAGTAACCACAAATCCAAGTCTGATGGCCAAAGAAGGCATCACAGGAGATCAAAATGTAATTAACCATTATAAAGCCATCTGTTCGTTGGTTGACGGAGATGTCAGCGCTGAGGTAATTGCCACTGATTTTGAAAATATGGTGAAAGAGGGTGAAATTCTAGCCGCACTAGACCCCAAAATTGTGGTGAAAGTGCCCATGATCGCCGAAGGCATAAAAGCGATAAAATATTTTAGTACAAAAGGTATAAAAACAAATTGTACGCTTGTGTTTTCATCAGGACAAGCTCTTCTGGCAGCAAAGGTTGGAGCAACCTACGTCTCTCCTTTCATTGGCCGTCTGGATGATGTTTCTACTGATGGATTAACCCTGATCGAAGATATCCGACTGATTTATGACAACTATGGCTTCGAAACTCAGATTCTGGCTGCTTCAGTTCGTCATCCAATGCATATCATTAATTGTGCTAAGATTGGGGCTGATGTGATCACCGGACCACTGTCAGCAATGATCGCTTTGTCAAAACATCCACTGACCGATAGCGGACTCGCAACATTTCTTGCTGATCATGCAAAAGCGGCAGGGAAGTAAGCTGAAAGCTAAAAGTATAAAGCTAAAAGTCTAAAGCTGAAAGGGAAAAGTATGGAGTTTAATACGCTGTGCTTTTTATAATTTAAGGTTCTTCGTTTAAACAATTGAATGCCTTTATAAAAATGGAATTGGAGAATAAATATGATGTTCTGATCATAGGAGGTGGCCCAATTGGACTTGCGTGTGGTATTGAGGCAAAAAAAGCCGGATTATCCTACATAATTCTGGAAAAAGGTTGTCTGGTTAATTCGCTCTATAACTACCCGGCGAATATGACCTTCTTTTCCACCTCCGATAAACTGGAAATCGGCAGTGTACCCTTTGTCAGTAATAACATAAAACCAACCCGATCTGAGGCCCTAGAATACTATAGACGGGTTGCTGAGCATTTCAATCTGGATCTACGATTATTTGAAGAGGTCAATAATATCAGGAAAGAAGGTACTATTTATAGTGTTGAAAGTAGTAAATCTCATTATAAAGCTGCTAATATCATTATCTCTACAGGTTTTTATGATATCCCCAACATGCTCAATATCCCCGGTGAAGATCTTCCAAAGGTTAGACACTATTATAAAGATCCGCATTTTTACACAAAACAGCATGTAATTGTGGTTGGAGCCAACAATTCTTCTGTAGACGTTGCACTTGAAACTTATCGTAAGGGCGCTCAGGTTAGTATGGTGATCCGGGAGTCGGAAATCGGAGAACGGGTAAAATACTGGGTAAGACCAGATATCGTCAACCGTATCAAAGAAGGTAGCATTAAAGCCTACTTTAATTCAAGCTTAGCAGAAATCAGAGAAAATGAAGTAGATATCATCGGTCCGGATGGAAAAATTACGATCCAAAATGACTTTGTTCTCGCAATGACCGGCTATCAGCCTGATTTGAGTTTTCTAAAGAAATTAGGTATTAATATTTCAAAAGATGAACAGCAAATCCCTGAACATGATCCCGAAACAATGGAAACTAATATGAAAGGAATTTACCTTGCAGGGGTAATCTGTGGTGGTATGAACACACATGCATGGTTTATTGAGAATTCGAGGGTACACGCTGAGAAAATAATTAAGCAGTTGACAGTTGACAATTGACAGTTGACAATTAGTAATTGTACTACAATGCACTTTTCTTCTCCATTTCAACATATCCCCTGTCCATCCGACAAAGGTATAAATGACCCTCTGTATGGTTAAAAACTATGTTTTTCTCTGTTTTTGTTAGCTGTTTGCATATTAAATTCCTTTGCCCACACTATTTATTCTTAAAACTAAGACCTCGTTGTCAATTATCAATTGTCAACTGTCAATTGAGGAGATTTTAGCAATAAGTATTCAGATTAATTAATTAATTAAGTTCAAAATCTCCGTCAAAGGCTGGTCACTATCTATCAATATCCCTTTCACACCTGCCGCCTCACCGGCAATCACATCTCTTTCCCGATCGCCGATAAAATAGGATGAACTGGCATCTATTCCGAATCGAGCAATAGCCTTTTCTAGCATGATCGAACCTGGTTTTCGGCATAGACAATTACCATTATACTCAGGATGATGCCTGCAGTAATAAACATCTGAAATAAGAATACCTTGTTCAGCATAGGTCTTTCGTAAATTATCATGCATAAGCCCAAGTGTTTCTTCAGAATACCAACCCTTTGCCAGTCCACCCTGATTGGTAATCACAATCAATAAATATCCCCGCGATTGCAATTCCTTCAGAGCTGAAAAATTATGCTCCAGTATTTTAAAGTCCTCAATCTTACAAACATAATCACCGAGTTCTTTATTTAAAACCCCATCACGATCTAAAAAAACAGCTTTTTTAATCATTTTTCTAATTTTTTAATCAATCAAACCTAAACTTAATTATTTAAAAGAAAACTTAGGCCATAAACAATACCCATATTCCAAATATCATCAAAAGAAGTATCTTTAATTAGAAAACAAATTAAACATAACCATGTCGGACATTACAGAAAAGAAAGAATTTAAACCCTATGTCAGTTCAGATAGTCATGTAGCTGAGTTCACTGTTAAATCAGTGCTTTTAGGAGCAGTATTTGGTATAATCTTTGGAGCAGCAACTGTTTATTTAGCATTAAAAGCCGGACTAACAGTTTCAGCATCTATTCCAATCGCTGTTTTGGCAATCTCAATTGGCCGTAAGTTTTTTAAAACTACCATACTTGAAAATAATATCATTCAAACCACAGGTTCTGCCGGCGAATCAATTGCCGCAGGTGTAGTCTTCACTTTACCCGGATTTCTGTTTCTTTCTGCCGGAAGTAATAGTGAATCTTTTTTCTCTTATTGGCCAATTTTCTTTCTGGCAGCCTTAGGCGGTATTCTGGGCACCCTGATGATGATTCCGCTTAGAAAATCTTTGATAGTTGTAGAGCATCAAAGTCTGCCCTATCCAGAAGGTACTGCCTGCGCATCCGTATTAATTGCCGGTGAAAAAGGAGGTGATTTTGCTAAAACAGCTTACTACGGACTTGCTTTTGCATTTGCCTATGCTATACTACAAAAGATATTTCATTTGATCGCAGAAGCTCCTACCTGGGCAAGCAGCCAGGCGAACAAATTCTTTCCTTCAGCAACTTTAAATGGTGAAATCACTCCTGAGTATCTGGGGGTAGGTTACATTATCGGACCAAAGATTGCGGGTGTACTGGTAGCCGGTGGCGTGCTTGCGTGGCTGGGACTTATCCCTTTACTTGCCACTCTAGTACCCGCAGAAACTATTGCATATCAATTAGTTAAGCTAGGTTATCTGAAAGATGTATACAGTCCGGGAGGTCCGGGAGGATGGGACCCTTTAAACATGGTTTTTGCGAATACGGCGACGGCAATCTATCAGGCCTATGTCAAGCAGATCGGGGCGGGTGCTGTTGCCGCCGGCGGATTTATTACCCTTCTTAAAACAATTCCTACCATTGTTTCTTCATTCAAATCAAGTCTGGCATCGATGAATAAATCGAATATAGAAAAGCAAACCGTCAAACGCACAGATGATGACCTCTCATTTAAAATCGTAATTTTTGGTAGCCTCGGACTTATTTTGCTGATGGCTTTATTACCACAAATACCAGGTGATTCTGTCCTAAACAAATTACTAATTGGTGTTTTGGTTATCATTTTTGGTTTTTTCTTTGTCACAGTATCCAGCAGGATTGTTGGATTAATTGGCACATCTTCAAATCCAGTGTCAGGAATGACCATCGCTACACTCATGGGAACCTGCCTTATTTTCATCAGTATCGGATGGACAGGTCATTTATATGAGCCAATGGCATTGGTTGTGGGGAGCATGATCTGTATTGCTGCAGCAAATGCCGGAGCAACGTCACAAGATCTGAAGACCGGATATATTGTTGGCGCAACACCAAGGTATCAGCAATTAGCTCTGTTTGTTGGTGCGATTGTTTCTGCAGTGGTAATCGGACTGACCCTTTCGGTACTAGACAGACCCACCGCAGAAATGACAGCTCAGGGAATTACACATGCCATTGGCACTGAAACATATCCCGCACCTCAAGGGACATTGATGGCCACTTTGATCAAGGGACTACTCTCCTTTAATCTCGACTGGCAATTTGTACTTGTTGGCGTTTTCTTAGCCATCACAATCGAATTATGCGGCGTAAAATCCCTCTCATTCGCAGTTGGAGCTTATTTACCACTCTCCACTACCCTGCCAATCTTTGCAGGTGGTGCCATTAAGGGGCTGGTTGAAATGAGAACCAAAAAGAATGACCATAAACCGGAAGATGAAGAATTGGGCAAAGGAAACCTGTTTGCTACCGGACTGGTAGCAGGTGGTGCGCTTATGGGCGTCATCTATGCATTTTTAATGGCATTTGAATCAACTGGAGGTCCGGTTGGAAGCTTAAACATGGAAGAACACCTAAGCGGAATGCTGGGAACAGGAGGTTATCAGATCTTAGGATTTATGTTCTTTCTATTTATGGGCTGGACCTTGTACCGAATTGCAATAAGTAAAGAAAAGTAGATCATAGAGGGCTAGATATTTTTAGAGCGGGCGGTAATACCTGTTCTTTAGCTTATTTCGATTATTTAATTTAAATTTGAATTTTAAAACAAATTAGCCTTAGGGTATCCAATAACCTTTAGAACAATGATTTCTTAATTCTTATTTAAGCTTCATGAAAAAAATTCTACTTGTATTTACTTTTCTTCTCATTATTCAAGAAAGCTATGGACAGGGTTGTGTTGCTGTAAGACATTTTGGAGTTTGTTCTGCCGATATGACTCACAACACCTTTGCAAAAGGTGATATTCAAGCTGGGCTAAACTATCGCTATTTCAAGTCTTTCAGGCACTTCAGGGGGACTCATGAAGAACCGGATAGGGTTACAAACGGAACAGAAGTAATTAATCACTCCCATAACTGGGAATACAATGTCAACTATTGGTTATCGGGCAAAACCAATTTGATTCTTGGTGTACCAACCCAAATCAATACGAGATCATCCCTTTATGAGCATGGCAGAACTCAGCGTCATATGTCCTTTTCACGTGGATTGGGCGACATCAGGTTTGGTATCCAGAAATGGATCGTTCAACCCGGATCAAAATCATGGAATATTCAACTGGGATCATCCCTAAAACTACCTACAGGAAATTTTAACTCCTCAGACATCTTCTATAATGTTGGTGTAAATGGAACACCGGAGGTTAGGCCTGTTGATCAATCCATTCAGTTAGGAGACGGTGGATTTGGAGTAATACTTGAAACCCAGATGTATGTTAAACTAAGTGAAAAGATTTACCTCTCTACCGGAGCATTTTACTTAATAAACCCAAGAGAAGTGAACAATATCAGAACATTCAGGGAAAAATTAAGTCCGACACTTGCCAATGAGGCGATTATGTCTGTTCCTGATCAATTTTCATCAAGATTAGCAGCAAAC
>JBIIRT010000204.1:0-2988 GCA_044341405.1 Daejeonella sp.
GGATCACTTGTTAATAAGCCTTTTATGGACCTCTCACAGCATGATTTTGTAGAAATGTTGCAGAACAACCTTTTGGGGCATGTTCAAATGATACAAAGTATTGTGCCGCTGATGACTAAAAAAAGTCATATTGTAAACATTGGTAGTATGGGCGGATTTCAGAGAAGTCAAAAATTCTCAGGCTTATCTGCGTATTCGGCAAGTAAAGCTGCCTTACATACGCTTACCGAATGTCTTGCTGCAGAACTTTCTGAACAGGAGATTGCGGTCAATTGTCTGGCACTGGGCTCTGCACAGACCGAAATGCTCGAAAAAGCGTTCCCTGATTACCAGTCGCCTGTGATGGCCTTCGAAATGGGTAAATACATTGCAGATTTTGCCTTGAGTGGGCATAAATTTTTTAACGGGAAGATCATACCTGTAGCACATAGCACACCTTAAATTAACGAAAATGAAAACAGAAATTTATATCTCATTCATTGTAGTATTGTTGTTAACATCCTGCCAGAGCGATTCATCGAAAAAATCAGTGGAAGCAATGGCTGTAGATTCTGCAGCAAAAGCCGATCAAAACAAAACACTTGTAGTTCCCTGGGAAGCAAGCCTCAATGACAGTACGCGCATGATGGAAATCAAGCGAAATCCTGCTGCTAACATGACTAATTTGAATTATCTTGATCTAATTGATGCATTGAATTACAAATACCCTCAAATTAAGCTGGAATGGATTAAGCAGGAAGGCGATATCATTTTCCTTAAAATTGAAGAGGCCGATTATCTTACCCGTGAATCAGGTACGGTAGGAGCTCGTGCTTACCTTGCTGAGCTTACTTTTTCGCTGACGGAACTAGAGGGAATAAGCAAAGTGAATTTAAGCTTTAAAGAAGGTGACCATGCAAGGCCAGGAGTGTATGAAAGGGAGGATTTTAAAGGGTTTAATTAAAGCTTTCTTTAAGCTAAAAGCAGAAAGCTTAAAGCAGAAAGCAGATAGCTCAAAGTTGAAAGCTCAAAGCAGAAAGCTCAAAGTTGAAAGCAGAAAGCTAAAAGCTCAAAGCTTAAAGTTGAAAGCAGAAAGCTTAAAGTAGGAAATTAAGAGATAAGAGATAATGTGGATTGTGTTTTGCGCTTAGTTGAAATTTTGAGATCATAAGCAATCGTTGACATTCCAAAATATCCAGATCAATACTTAATCATCATAAAATTTGGATACGCTTAGGTAAAGCTGGAAGCCAGAAGCAAGAGCCCCAATCCCCCACTCCCGACTTTTTTACCCAGCAGTTCATGTTCCGAATTAACCGGATGATGAATACCCTATAACATAGAGGCCAAAATGGCCCATAGATCCTTACGCAGAAGGATGAATTCAAAATCATTCTTACTCAACAGGTAGTAGAAAGACCTTAATAATCCCAAACTTTGCCGTCATCCCGCACATTGTGTCATTCCTACCATACTATCATCCCAGCGCAGTAGGCATCTACTCTTCTGCTGTAGCTCCCTTTTTCCCTAACATCTGCACATCGTGCACAACAACCTCGGTAATATAACGCTTGGTGCCTTCCTTGTCTGTATAAGAACGGCTGCTGAGTTTACCTTCAATACTAACTTCCGAACCTTTATGCAGAAAACTTTCTGCCAGATTAGCGAGCCGATCCCACAACACCAAATTATGCCATTGCGTTTCCTCAATTTTTTCTCCCTTATCATTTTTATAGGAGTCGTTTGTGGCGATAGATACCCTGGCCACTTTCTTTTTCTCTCCGATGGATTTTACTTCCGGATCATTTCCTAAAAATCCCATCAGACGCACACTGTTTCTTAAATTGCTCATTTCTCAATTTATTATGATTAAAAATACCTGCCACCCGGCAAGAACAGAATAAAGTTGAGGACAAACTCCTTAATCTACCGTACACTAAACAGATATATACGTTTATAAGCGATTTTACTGTTTTGCTCTTACATTGATTTCATAATTCAACAGCCTATGAAACGTGAATGTTCAGATTGCGGAGCGGCCCTACACGGGCGCAGTGATAAAAGATTCTGCGATGATCAATGCCGCAGTAATTTCAATAATCGAATGAAGGCCGAGATTTACTCAAGTATGCGGCCTGTAAATTCAATCTTACGGAAAAATCATGCCATCCTATCCAAAATTTGTCTGGAAAATAAAGTCATCATCAAAAAAGATGATTTGCTTAAACATGGCTTTAATCCCGATTATCATACCCATCTGCACCAAACCCAAAATGGAAACACCTATTTTTTCTGTTATGAATATGGTTTTCTATTCTTAGGTACTAATGAAATACTCATCGTGAAAAAAATGGAAAAGCAATGAATACTAAAAAATGGCAAGCCAAGCGGATCAAGCATAATAGCGTTGACAGAATTGCGGTATATTTTGAAAATAGCAAAGAACTAATTAGCCGAATAAGACAAATTGAAGGTGCACAATGGAGCCAGCAAAACAAAGTTTGGCACCTCCCAGATACTGAAGAAAATAGAAAGCGCTTTAAAATAGCGCCAAGCTCCAATCACCAGCTATCTGAAGAAGGAATTGCTCAAATAGAAAAATTCAAGCATTGGCTACGATCAAAACGCTACAGCGAAAGCACTCTTAAAACATATAGCGAAGCTTTAAAATCATTTTTGATTTTTTGCAATACAAAAGCAATTAAAGACATCACTCATGATGATGTTATAGAATATAACAACGAATACATTTTAAAAAACAATCTTTCTTCGTCCTACCAAAACCAACTAGTGAATGCCATTAAATTATTTTTTAAAATAATAAAAGACTCCACCATTGAAATAGCTAAAATTCACAGACCAAAACGCGAAAAGGTACTGCCTAACGTGTTAAGCAAGGAAGAAGTAAAAGCTATTTTAGAAGCCCATAGAAATTTTAAACACAAAACAATGCTTTCACTAATCTACAGCTGTGGGTTACGCTGTGGCGAATTATTAGCTCTAAAGCCT
>JBIIRT010000205.1:0-2969 GCA_044341405.1 Daejeonella sp.
GAAATCTGAGCCATACTTTCTGTTAACTTATCAGTAAAAGTTCCATTACCATTGTTAACAAACATGTAATCAGGTTCATTGAAGTCATTAGAGACATAGATATCAGGCCAGCCATCATTATTTAGATCTGAAATCGCCAGACCCAATCCGAAAGTCAAAACGTTAGAAGTAATTCCAGCTTCGGCACTAATGTCCTTGAATTTACCATTGTCATTCCTAAACAACTTATTTGCGAAATCAGGATTTTGTTCCTTTCTTAATTGCACATTTTCCTGAACTCCTGTTGTATATTTCTGTAAAGAATGATTTATTAAAAACATGTCCAGATCGCCATCTTTATCATAGTCAAAAAAAGAAGCCTGGGTAGAATATCCATGATCATCAAGGCCATATTCTTCAGCTTTATCTGTAAAAGTCAGATTACCATTATTAATAAACATTAGATTTTTCCTTTTTTCAGGATTAAAATCTGCAGAACGGCAAACGTAAATATCGAGATTTCCATCACCATTAATATCAACCATGGTTGCACCAGTACACCAACCTTGCAAACTAGCAATTCCACTCTTCTCGGTTATATCTTCAAATTCAAAATTGCCTTTATTGAGAAATAAACGATTTTTTACCATGTTACCGGTAAAAAGCAAATCCTGTAAACCGTCATTATTAATATCTCCTACAGCAACACCGGCACCGTTATAGAAATATGAATAATTCATTACATTCATATCATCACTTTCGCGAAGCATATTTCTAAAATCTATCCCTGTATCATCCTCATCCAATAAAGTAAATAATTTATCGTTTTTGCTATTACAGCCACTCAGTACCATGCTCAGAAGAGCAATAGCGTAAAATTTTTTAATCATTTTAACGTGTTTAATCAAGTATAGAATATTGAATTTTTCACTCATAATCAATACAGCAATCATTTAAAAAATATCAAATTTCAGGGTCTTATAATTGTGCTCAAAAAAGGATAATGAACTTAATTACTCTAAAATTACTGTAGATTAACATTCAATCACTAAATATAAAAAAAAATAAATTTACCTCCTTAAAGAATATCCTGATGGAATCAATAATATTCATAATGAGACTTTAATGAATCAAAAAAGATCATTTATTTAATATTTCTACTTCTATCCAGAATAATTTCAATTTCATTAATACCCGAGAAACTATTCAAAAAAAAAGGCCTTCCCAAATAAATTTGGGAAGGCCTTTTGAAAAGAAATTAAATCTGATTACTTATTCCACCAAAGACGGGTAGCTTCGTTATCAGCACCACCAAGTTTGGTAACTCCACCTGCAACACCTGCTGCATTTACCTGGAATTCTCCAATAGTGAATGGTGTACGACGAATAACTCCTGTTGTAGGTACAAATAAACTTTCAGAGAATATTCTAGCATACAATTTAGGGAAACCTGTACGACGATATTCAGCCCAAGCTTCTACTCCATTTGGATACAATGCAACCCATTTTTGAGTGATGATCTGCTCTAATTGCTTAGTAGGATCTGCCGACCAAACTACAGTGATATCACTTAATGGAGCTGAATCAACAACACCTGTTACAGCAGCAGGAGTTTTTGTACTTGCAGTGTAAGCTGCAATAGCAGCTGCATCTGTAATACCCCACTGTCTCATAGATCTGTCAATACCTTTCTCATAGAATTCTTTTGCAGTACCTGCACCCATATTCCATCCTTTCAATGCACCTTCTGCCCTCAAGAACCAAGCCTCAGCAGACATCATTACATCAAACGGATTAGTGTTTTGATTAGCTGGTAAGAATCTATCATTAACATTAGATAGAGCCAATACGCTATTAGCTGGTTTACCTAAGTCAACTGGCTGGTATCCGTTACGCAATCCTTTATAAGTTGCAGTAGTTCCAGGTACTGGTGCCCAGTATTTTGAAGTACGTGGATCAGCGAAACCTACCATGATTGACTCCATTGAAGCACTCATACGGAACTCATTCCAAGCTGTAGCCTGGTTAAGTGTATTGAAGTTGTTCGCAGTTGTTCTGATAAAAGCATCATGAGCGTTAGTTTCCATAACTCCTCCTGCTACTGCAGCTTCAGCAGTTGATTTTGCCAATGCAGGCTCAACAGCTGAAATACGCATTGCAATACGCAAACGTAATGTGTTGGCAAAAAGAATCCACTTATCCACATCTCCATTGTAAATTAGGTCATTGTTACCCAATACATTTTTACCTTTAAAAGCTTGAAGATCAGCAACTGATTTAGCCAATGTTGTCAAGAAATCTTTGTAAATAACATCCTGAGCATCATACTCAACTGTTTTTTTACCGTTTCCAACAGCAGAGTAAGGGATTGGACCCCAGTTATCAGTAATTGGCTGATATACTTTTACTTTCCAAATGTTTGCAATAGCAAAAATTGCAGGGTTTGCGGCTTTACCTCCAGGTTTAGTTTCCTCCAAAACACCGTATAGAGGTGGAACAGCATTAGAGTAAAAACCATTGAAAGCACCATTCAGCCAGTTACCGTTCATAAAGTTACGGTCTGAACCAAAAGCCTGCGCTGTATTAGCGAAGAACTGTGCCTGCAAATCTGAAAACAAACTTTGGAATAGCTGCCAAGAGAACATAAGTCCTCTGTGCTGGGCCGCAGCAAATGCATTACCCACAGCTGAAGCATCAAGTTCTGTTAATCTGGTTTTATCAGTATTGTATTCTTCAAACTTGTCGGTACAAGATGAAATACCAATAGCTGTAACCAGGAATAAACCTGATGCAATGATATATAATCTGAATTTTTTCATAATTGATAATTTTTATTAATTAAAACGATAAGTTTAAGTTCAAACCAATCTGGCGAGTTGAAGGTAAAGAAAATCCTTCCTGACCAACAGAAGTGTTAGTTGATCCTGCAGTAGATTCAGGGTCAAAACCTGGTGCATCATTTCTGATGAAAAACAAGTTACGTCCTGTTA
>JBIIRT010000018.1:0-34592 GCA_044341405.1 Daejeonella sp.
AACCTAAGGAAGAGAATAATTTAAACTGAGTCCGATACAAGCTGGGTTAAAAAAAATACGGTCATAATTGGTCAGATAAACTCTGGAAAACAATTTTTAGGTTTTGGAAAGCAATACCTGCGTGTCATAGCTTGCTTCAGCCCTTTCCTCTGGAGTATTTTCGGCAAGAAATCGTAGTCATTCCAGCGACAGCTGGAACCTCCTCCGGTAAGGTTTATTTTACTTGGTGCTGTTTTTCATAGGGAAAAAGAAGCCCGGCAAAAGGATAATTTGCCATTTTAAATAAACCTGGGTGGCAGCTTTGGCTTTTTTGCAAGACCAGATTTCATGATAGCTACTAAAACTGCTGCAAAAAACCAGGGCAGAACACAGGACTATCGGAACCGAAGAAAAATGAACCTTGCTTTTTAAAATAAGAGGAAATTAGTCAATTTATGTTTTTTACATCAAGATTTTACCTTAATCTCAGCTTGATCAATACCCTTAATATCAGCTGCCAGATAATTACCTTTATAAATCTTCAAAAAATAACTTAGTTTATAATTGGAAAAATACCCCAAATGAAACGACTCTATGTTACTTTTACAATTTTAATCCTATTCCCTTGTGGTGCTACAAGAGATCAGGCAAGTTCAGCAAAATTAAATCTTCCAATAAATTAATAATCATGAGCCCTATTAGATAAAAGCTAATTTGCTATGACCAAAGGTCATATTTATATTACTTTTACAGGGTCGATAAGTTTCAATTAAAATCATTATTTCGAGCCACATAAACGATTGAGGAAGATGATTATTATTGGATTTTTATTGGATTTTTAATTTATTATAAACGATCGTTTGAATGAAATTAATCAAGCTAACATTATCATCAATTTTGATAATGCTAATTTGTGAAGCCTCGTACTCACAAACAAGTAAAGATGTCGGAACAGCGGTTTATCTTAACAATTTTATTGTAAAGGCAAACCATTTTAATAATCAATTAGAAGTGATTGCCGCCGACAGTGCAGATAATTCTATTGAAAACCTTAATGGTACATTTATTTTTAGTATTAATGGATTTGAACAGGAACTAAAATTCAATAATGGAATTGCAGGAATTTCACAGCCAATAAGCAAATCAACATTTATTTACATCAGGCACGAAAATGAGGCAGGAAATCAGGGTAAATTATATTATGTCATAAAAAAATTTGACATGATCAAGCCTATAAAAATTAGCTGGATGATTTTAGTAATTGTACCAGCTTTGATTATTCTTCTTGCAATGATGTTCAGGAAGTTTATCATTTTCGCCGGTATTTTACTGATTGTGATCTTTTATTTCAATACGAGCAATGGGCTTAAAATTTCGACATTTTTCGACACGGTATTTGACGGACTCAAGAACTTATTTTAAATATCAATAATTTATAGACTTATATCTAAATACTATGTACTAACTACTAAATACTAAAATGGCATACCTATTCCAAAATTGTATTGTACCAGTCGATAAACATCAGGGCGGTGAGTTCTCTGGTAGTTTTCTTTAAACTCCTTTTTGTTGAAAAGATATTTTATCACATATTGTTCTGAACCTACAAATTGAGGATCCTTTACTTTAATTCCTGCATCCAATCTAAAGACAAAATAATTAAGGTCAAATCGTAATCCTCCACCAACGCCTACTGCTAATTGATTAAAAAATTGATTGAATTTAAATTCTCCACCGGGATTTTCGACACTTTCTCTTCTTCTCCAAATATTACCGAAATCAGTAAAGGTGGCTCCTTTAACTTTAGCCCCCATAATATTATTGGCTATTTTAAACCTATACTCAAGGTTTCCTTCGAGTTTGTACTCACCTAACTGATCCAGATTCCGTAAGTTGGCTCTAAGCGTATCTGCCTTACCATCTGTTCCGAGTACTTCTCTGTTATAATTACCAGGGCCTAATGTACGTGCCTGCCAGGCCCTGACACCACTTGACCCACCTGCAAAAAAGTTCTTTTCAAATGTTAACTGGTCACTATTTCCATATGCTAGTCCGATACCAGGATTCAACCGAGCAACAAATTGTCTGTCACCACCAAAATAGCGGTAGTATCGTATGTCCAACTCTGTTTTCACATATTGTTGATAAGGTAAACCAAAAATGGTTCTCAATCCATCACTATCCCTATTGAAATTAATCAGCTTATCCAGTACTCCAAGAGAATTACCAGCCATGTCAACTTCCCCCCTAAAAAACAGAAAATTATTGTAGTTGTTTAATCTGTTTGTATTATAAGTAAAAGCGTATTGACTCCCAAAATTGAAAAACTGGCGGTCATTTGTCCTGACATAAAGGCCAAATCCCCGCTGTAATAAGCTATCTCTAAAAATAGGATCAAGCACACCTTTTCTAAATTCGATATTTATAGGAGTAAAAGAATGTAGCTTGGATTTGGTTTCAACCCAGTCATAAGTAATAGAATTGATAAAAACCCGGCTTCTGAAAGCATTGCGCTGGTCAAAAGATTGCATACTGCTAGATATTGTAGTGCGAGGCATTCCATTTTTTCCTATAACAGGAATTCTGAATGGAACCAGCAATTTGGGTAGAATCAAAT
The DNA here is from genome assembly GCA_044341405.1 of Daejeonella sp. Classification (GTDB taxonomy): domain Bacteria; phylum Bacteroidota; class Bacteroidia; order Sphingobacteriales; family Sphingobacteriaceae; genus Daejeonella. The sequence continues at coordinate 2,597 of JBIIRT010000018.1, forward strand.
TTATTCCGAGTTGAAGATCCCGACTAAAAACTCGATCAATGATTTTGTTATCAGATGTTGCATTAAATAATACACCATATCTCGCTTTTACTTCAAGCAACTCAGCTCCACCGAAAAGATTCCTATTTGTATAGGTATTACCAATATTAAATCCATTGCGCCCAGAATTAAAGGTATACTCACCTTCAATTCTATTGCTCATCCGCTTCAAGGGTGAAATATCATATCTAGGATTTAGTTTATTGGTACTGTCACTTGCTTTAACATAATCAATTTTAAGGTTTCTGAAAACGTTCAGATCATAAAGTCGGTCATATGTAAGCTCTTCATTTTCAATATTATATATGTCATCCTTTTTTAAGAAGATATATTTCTTTATAGGCTTTGGTTTGAATTTTTTAGCATAATCTACAAATCGAAACTGGGAGTCAACCTGCAGTGTATCAGCTTTTAAACCTTCAACCTTACCTTCACTGGTCCGAATAGTTACTTGAGTGTTATTAATAGTGTACACCTGGTGGGCCGACTTACCGTCCGGATTTGTTAAAAACAGCTTGAGATCTGCCTGACTTTCAGACAAATTACTGTCAACATCGAATCTCACAAACGGACGAACATAGTCGTAATACCCGTTTTTCTTCATCATACGATAAATTTGTTCACGTTCCAGAGCAAGTGAGTCTGAATCGAACCGATTACCTTCTTTAATATGACTATTAGCTTCGCGGCTTTTCTTGTAAAGTGTCGCTACAGCAGAATCTGCAATCTGATATTCTACTTTTCTGATTTTAAACTCAGGACCCTGATCGGCAATAAATTTGATGTTAGTATGTTTATTTTCAATAACTATTTCACTTAAAACCTTTGCATTAAAGAATCCTTTAGTTTCAAGAAATTTTTCAATTTGAATCCTCGATATCTCAACCAAAGAACTGTCAAGCAAGTTTGGAGCTTCACCGATAGCTTTAACTTTGTCAGTTCTGTACTTACCATCTTTAGTGTTAAAAGTATTGTAAAGAGCAAGATTCAATCGGGAGTTAGCGCGTATATCGCTCTGAACAAAGGTTAAAGCAGTTTCTTTAAATTGTTTATCAACTCCAACCAATTCAATCTTTCTTACAAGTGCCTGATCATCTGCAATATATCTTGTAGCATTACATGAGCCTAAGATTAATAAAATCAAAAGCAGTATACTTGTAATTAAGGAACTACGGTAAGCAAAGTATGATTTCAAAGTCTCAAATAAGTTTTATAAAATCTTTACACCAAAAAAAAATCCGAAAAGAACATGGCCTTTTTATTGTTGAAGGCTTAAAATCAATTCAGGAATTTATAAATTCTGAATACGTTGTTGATTCTGTTTATTGTACAGAAAATTTGATGCCAAAGTTGGACAATTTATCACGAAAAATAAAGCCAGTTGGAATTACGGAATCAGAATTATCTAGAATAAGTGCATTAAGCACTCCACAAGCTATACTTGCAATAGTTCAAATACCTCAACAAACTGATTTAAACATCAAAAAACTGGATGGTTCATTTATTCTTGCACTAGATGGAGTACAAGATCCGGGTAATTTGGGGACTATTATCCGTACTGCAGATTGGTTTGGATTGAACACAATTTTATGTTCAAAGGATACCGCAGAAGTTTACAATCCTAAAGTAGTTCAGGCAAGTATGGGTTCGCTTTCGCGGGTCAATATTATTTACACAGATCTGGGAGATGTATTCAGTAAGATTAATATTCCGGTATATGGTGCCTTACTTGACGGAAAGTCAATTTATGAAACCGACTTTGGTCAGGAAGGGATTATATTACTAGGCAATGAAGGAAATGGAATTAGTGAATATCTGATAGAAAAAATTAATTATCCAATTACAATCCCAAGGTATGGAAAAGCTGAATCGTTGAATGTTGCTATTTCTGCTTCTATTTTTTGTTCAGAACTGAGAAGAAAAACATAAAATTTGTTGGGTAGCAATAATAAATTGCTACTTTTGCATTCCTTAATACATAAGGTCGGGTGGCCGAGTGGCTAGGCAGAGGTCTGCAAAACCTTTTACAGCGGTTCGAACCCGCTCCTGACCTCAATTAAAATATTAAATTTAAAACCATGGGTGTTACACGTTTAAAAAGAAAAGACAGAAAAAATAAAACTACTTCACGTTTAGAAGTTCAGTTTTTGAAATTAGGACGGAATATTGAAACCGGAAGCCGTTCAGCAGAATCTGCTAAAGGTCAAATAGCTAAAAACAATGCAGTTCTTGCGGCTATTGAAGCTGCTGCAAAGAAATAATTAGCTTTATTTTATTCATTCAATCCTGGTCTTTGCAGATCAGGATTTTTTTTGTCCGATTATTTCTAAAAGCATACCGTTAACTAATTTTTCAATGCATAATCAGGCTTAGGTTTTTTTTCTGGATACATTCGTTAAACGCTGACAGGGTTTAAAACCCTGTCAGCGTTTGGAAAAGCGTTTGGAATTGGATAAAGAAACATCGATTGTCATGAAAAAAAACACCGCAACTTTAGCACCTGATACCTATTATCATATATTTAACAGGGGCATAAACAAAGAGATTCTATTTAAAGAAAAAAGAAATTATAATTACTTCCTGAATAAATATTTAAAATTCATCAGTCCCATTGCTAAGACCTATGCCTTTTGCCTTTTAAAAAATCATTTTCACTTTCTGATTTGTACCCGATCTGAAGAAACTTTAAAGAAATTTATACCCGAAGAGAAAGACTATTCAAGTGAACAGATAATCAGTTTACAATTCAGCCACCTTTTTAATAGCTATGCACAGGCTATCAATAAAAGGTTTTCAAGAACAGGTGGATTATTCGAAACACCATTCAGGAGAATTGAAATTAATGATGAGAATTATCTAATTAAGGTCATTGCTTATATACATTTAAATCCATATAAACATGGTTTTACCAAAGAATACATTAAATACATATACTCTTCTTATCATTTATTGCTACAGGGAAAAAGTAAAATTCTAGAAACAGATATTGTAATGAACTTGTTTGGAGGTAATCTAGCATTTATTAACTTTCATAAGAGCTTTTCTGAAACTATTAACTTTGAGCCAACAATAAGTTTTGACTTTAACGATTATTTTTTATTTGGATTTTAAATCTAATTAGTTTGACCTGCAATAAAAATTCTCAAGTTTGAATGAGTAGTCATTTACAATAGGTTTTTCAATATCCTTTTAATCAAACCAGGTCCCTCATAAACAAAGCCGGTATAGATCTGAATCAAAGATGCACCTGCCTTGATTTTCTCCAGAGCATCCTCCGGACTGTGTATGCCCCCTACCCCAATTATTACAAAGCTTTTGTCGGATTGCCTGGAAAGGTAACTGATCACCTCGGTAGACCGTTTGGATAAAGGCTTACCACTAAGACCGCCACTCTCATTTTTCAGGCTTTCCGGAGCTGATAACCCCTCTCTGGAAAGAGTTGTATTCGTAGCAATTACCCCGGCTATTTTAGTTTCCTTAACAATCTCAATAATATCATCAAGCTGAGAATTCGTAAGATCAGGAGCAATTTTCAGGAGAATAGGCCGAGAAATATCATTCTTTCTATTTCGTTGTTGAAGGGTATTCAAAATGCTTTTAAGTGGTTCCTTCTCCTGAAGTTCGCGCAAACCTGGGGTATTGGGTGAACTTACATTGACTACAAAATAATCTACCACATCAAACAATCGGTCGAAACATTTAATGTAATCATTAACTGCATCCGCATTTGGCGTATTCTTATTCTTTCCAATATTACCACCAATGATCAGCCCCTTTTTATTGATCCGCTTCAAACGATCAGCAGCAACATCAACACCTTGATTGTTAAAGCCCATACGATTAATCAGGGCGTCATCTGAAGGCAATCTGAACATTCTAGGTTTTTCATTTCCCGGTTGCGGCAGAGGAGTTACTGTACCAATCTCAATAAAACCAAAGCCAAATTCAGCAAGGTCCTCTACCATTGTGGCATTTTTATCAAACCCAGCAGCCAATCCGATCGGATTTTTAAATTTTAAACCCATAACCTCTTTTTCAAGGCGCTTATCTTCAAGCTGGAAGAGGGATTTCAACAAAGACCTTACCCCCCAAATTCGGAGTATTCTTCGCAAGCCGCCTGTTACCAAATAATGAATATTCTCAGGATCAAAATTAAATAATATGGGTTTAATCAGCTTGTACATGCGGCTAAGTTACTGGTTTGATTTATATTTTCATTTCTAGTCTGCGAAAAAACAAATTGGATTTATTTTAAAAAATAAAACTGGAAAATAAATAATCAAAGAAAAAGCAAGTGAAACTAAATTCCTCAACTAAAAATTAACACAAAATTGTAACTTTATAACATATAATTCACATTAGCTTAATATAATATTTACCAATAAAATGGCATTAACTAACCAAATGCAAGACCAGGGAACCTGGCTTTTTAAATATCGTGGTATATTACCTCTAATCATTTTTGTGATAGGAGCTGTGCTATTTTTAAAAAATGAATCGAGTCCGGAGAATTGGATCTTAAAAGAAGAGCTAGAACATAACTTGTATGAGTTAAGTTGTTTGCTCGTATCATTTATTGGTTTTTTCATCCGGGTTTACACGGTAGGTTACAGCCGTCCAAATACCTCGGGTCGGAATACCGAACTTCAGGTAGCCGATGTGCTCAATACTACAGGAATCTATTCCATGGTCAGAAATCCACTATACGTTGGCAATTTTTTCATGTGGCTTGGGATAGCCATGTTAACAGGTAATTTCTGGTTCATTATTGCTTTTATTCTTTTTTATTTTCTTTATTATGAAAGAATCATCTTCACCGAGGAGGAGTTTTTAAAGAATAAATTTGGAGAAACTTATTTAAACTGGGCAAAAGAAACTCCGGTAATTGTACCCAAATTCAGCTCATTTGTAAAAACTGGTTATAATTTCAACTGGAGAAAAGTCTTACGCCAGGAAAAAAATGGATTTGCAGCTCTCATGATTATTTTTTGCCTGTTTGATATTGCAGGTGAACTAATCAAAAACCAGACTAACATGAATGTAACACTTCAGGGCTTTGGAATATTTTCAATTTTAATCTATTTCATTCTGAAGTTTTTAAAATACAAAACAAGTCTGCTTCAGGATCCTGAATAAAACCTATTGAAATCAATCTGCATTTTTATCGGTCTTTTTACCTAAACGAATTTTCACTTGACCATCATCTTCGTTAGTTGCATGTAGATTAAGGACTATGCCTTTGAGGGAACGCGCGCTCTTTACATCCATATCTGTTATAAGTTCGTCTTTGTGAGGATTTATGAGTGGAATTTTCAAACCTATATCTGTTCCTTCACCATAACTATAAACCCTAGATAGAAAAATATTAAGCACACTTGATCTGATTTCCATAGGAGGTATTGTCACTTTGTGGGTATAGACCTAAGCCGACAGTCCGACCCATGCCATCAAAAACAGGCTTAAAATCAGACCTATAACTCTTAAAGTTATTTTAAACCAATTCGACATCAATCAAAATTTAATTTTAAATGAACGACTTCACAATACATAGCTAATCAAAAGCTAAATCAGAAATCCCTATTTAACTTTAGCTTTGGTCATGAAGAGCCTGGTGTTTAATAAATATAATCTATAAATACGTACTTTTGCAGTAAATGATTGCAATAAATAACTTAACATTCGAGATAGGTGCAAGGGCATTATACGACGACGCAAACTGGCATATAAAACCAGGAGAAAAAATTGGATTAATTGGAGCAAATGGTACCGGGAAAACCACACTATTAAAAATAATTGTTGGCGACTATGCACCAACTCGTGGTACAATTTCAATGGCTAAGGATATCAAGATCGGGTATCTTAATCAGGACTTGCTATCCTACCAGTCGGATAAGAGTATCTTACATGTAGCCATGGAGGCGTTTGAACGCCAAAATCAATTGCATACAGAAATTGAGGCTATTCTTAAGAAGCTGGAAACAGAATATACTGACGATCTAATAAATAAATTAAGCGACAAACAGCATGAGTTTGAAGCCCTCGATGGTTATAGCATAGAATATCGTGCGCATGAGATCATGGCCGGACTTGGATTCAGTGAAACAGATACCCATCGTACACTTTCAGAATTTTCGGGAGGTTGGCGCATGCGTGTTATGTTAGCGCGTATTCTTTTGCAAAGCCCTGATATTTTGCTGCTTGATGAGCCTACCAATCACCTGGATCTTCCATCAATCAAATGGCTTGAAACTTACCTTCAAGCATTTGAAGGCGCAATTGTAATTGTATCCCACGACAGGTATTTTCTGGATCGAGTAGTTAAAAAAATTGTTGAATCCAGAAAGGGTAAATTAATTCCTTATGCCGGGAATTACAGTTTTTATGTAGAAGAAAAAGGCTTGAGAGAAGAAATTCAAAGCGGGCAATTTAAAAATCAACAGGCTAAAATCAAACAGGAAGAACGATTGATCGAACGGTTCAGGGCCAAAGCTAGTAAAGCAAAAATGGCTCAATCGCGGATAAAAGCGCTCGAAAAAATGGAACGGGTTGATGATGTTGATGATGATAACCCTTCTGTTAATTTTAGTTTCAAATTCAGTAAGCAGTCTGGAAGACATGTTATTAGAATTGAAGACCTAACTAAAGCTTATCCTGGCGTACCCATAGTTCATAATGCTACTGCAACTATTGAAAAAGGAGATAAAATTGCGTTAATCGGTGCCAACGGTCGTGGTAAATCTACTGTATTGAGAATCATTGCAGGTGCAGACAAGAAATTCACAGGAATGTGTGAGACCGGGCATAATGTTACTCAAACCTTTTTTGCTCAGCATCAGCTGGAAGCATTGCACCTTGAAAATTCTCTTATTCAGGAACTACAGGCATTTGCACCAAAACATACGGAAACAGAACTACGCTCAATTTTAGGATGTTTTCTCTTTACAGGAGATGATGTTTTCAAAAAAATCAAAGTTCTTTCAGGAGGAGAAAAATCACGCGTTGCACTGGCGAAAGCCTTAACTGCTGATGCAAATTTCCTAATCCTAGATGAACCCACAAATCACCTGGATATTGCATCTGTAAATATTTTAATTCAGGCATTAAAACAATATGAAGGAACTTTCATTGTAGTTTCTCACGACCGATATCTATTGGATAATGTTGCCAATAAAATCTGGTTTATCGAAGATCAGGAGATTAAAGAATACCCTGGAACCTACGCCGAATACGAGGAATGGAATTCTAAAAGAGTTTATGTTCCAAAAGTACTGAACCAGGCCCCTAAAAAAGAGGAAAAAAAGGAAGAAAAACCAAAAATCACACTCGAAAACAAGGGAAATGAACTAAAAAAATTGAATCAAAATCTTCAAAAGCTCGAGGAAGATATAGCTGAACTTGAAAAGTCTGTCAAAGATGCTGAAGCCGAACTTTCTAGAGAAGAAATTTATAGCGATCCTGAAAAACTAGCTGAAGCAAACAGACGTTATCAGCAATTGAGTCCGCGATTATTGAAAGCCCAGGCTGAATGGGAACGTTTGGCCGAAGAAATTATGGAACTCGAAGGAAAATAAAAATTCCTTCTTCCATTTCAAGATAGGAACATTAATACCTAATTGAATGAAGAAATCATTGCTTCTGCTCTGCCTTTTATTTATTTCATCACATATTTACGCACAGAAAAAAGTGCGGGTTCGCCCTGTTGAAGCTCCACAGAATGTAATCCGATATGAGAATTACACCTATATCCCAGAAATAAAATCAGTAGAGTTTTACAACCGAAGCAAAGAACAATCCATTCCTGTTTATATTCTTGGAAGTCAGGATAATCTGATGCTTGGTTTTGACGACCTACGTGAAGGAAGCCGTAATATTAGCTATTCAATCGAACATTGCGATTCAGAATGGAATAGTAGCCGCCTTTCTCCAATTGACTTTGTCGATGGATTCAGTGAAGACCGGGTTAATGATTATAGAAATTCATTCAACACGCTTCAAAAATTTACCCATTACGAACTTAGTATTCCCAATCTGACAATCAAACCTAAGTTGTCGGGAAATTATCTACTTAAAATTTATGAGGATAACGATCCCCGTAGGATATTGATCACTAAAAGATTTTTTGTTGTTGAACCAATCATCGGAATTGCTGCAGAGCTCAATAGATCAAATAATATTGCTTATCGTGATCAGATGCAGAAGCTTAACGTTTTAGTCAATCACGGACAATTACAAATCAACAATCCTTATCTGGATGCAAAAATAAAGGTGCTCCAAAATGGCAGATTTGACAATGAGCAAACCCTGAAGCGTCCTACATTTATCAGACCAAGTCAGTTAATTTACAATGATCTTAGAACCCTTGATTTTAAGGGAGGAAATGAGTTCAGACGTTTCGACCTGCGCAGCCTGCGATTCCGAACAGAACGTGTTGCCCGTATTATTCAGGACTCAGTCAATACCGTGATTATACAACCTGATATGGTTGAGAACCGATTGAGCTATACCCTCAATTTTGATGAAAACGGAGCTTTTTACATCCGTAACACAGATGGACGGGATAATCGCACTGATGGAGATTATGCTTCAATTTATTTGTGGTTAAATGCTCCAAAACCTCCGATTGGAGGAAGTGCTTACGTTGTTGGTCAGTTTAACGATTACAGGCTCACTGATAAAATGGAATATGATGAAGATCGCAAAAGATTCACCGGAATGATCTTTGTGAAGCAGGGATTAACTGATTACCATTACATCTGGGTAAGTGAAGATGGCAAAACTAGGGATGATGTAATTTTCGATGGGTCACATTTTGAAACTGAAAATAATTATCAAATCTTCTTCTATTACCGCAAACCGGGTGGCCGATGGGAGGAACTGATTGGTTATAATCAGATAAATACTGTTAGGCGTTAAAAAAATCGATCTTTACGAGACAATTTTCAAAATTAAATCATAAAATAAAATTTGTCATTCCGGACTCAATCAATTGTCATTCCAAACTCGATCATTTGTCATTCCGGACTTGATCCGATTGTCATTCCGGACTCGATCCGATTGTCATTCCGGACTTGATCCGGAAAGATCCGGAAAACACTACCTTTGTCTCATGAGCACAATCACTAAAAGCCCTAAAGAATCATTCACCATTATGAATGAGCTTGTACTTCCTAACGACACTAATCCATTGAACAACCTAATGGGAGGCCGTCTTTTACACTGGATGGATATCGCAGCAGCAATTTCTGCACAAAAGCATTGCAATAATATTGTAGTCACAGCCTCAGTAGATAATGTATCTTTCAGACATGCTATCAAGCTTGGAGATGTAATTACGATTGAAGCCAAAGTTACCCGTGCATTTAGCACATCCATGGAAGTACGACTTGACGTTTGGGCAGAGAACATTCCATCAGGAACCAGAGTTCGATCGAATGATGCTTTTTATACTTTTGTAGCGCTGAACAAGGAAGGAATACCAATTGCTGTCCCTGAAATTGAACCAGAAACTGAAATGGATAAAAAATTATTTGATGGTGCCTTACGCCGTCGTCAGCTCAGACTGATCCTAGCAGGCAAGATGAAAGCGCATGATGCTACTGAATTGAAGGCGCTGTTTTTGAACCAAACGGATCTTTAAGCTAAAAGATTAAAGGTTAAAGCAGAAAGCAGAATTTATGTTTATGAGGGAAATTTGCTATTTTCAAGATTAATTTTTCAACTGTCATCCCGATAGCTATTGGGAGTCAACTGTCATCCCGATAGCTATCGGGAGTCAACTCTCAAATAAGTTTTAACTGCCTAATTCCACAATCCTGTCAAATTCCTCTACTTTTATACCCATAACCGATAATCTACCCTGCTTGACCAGGCCGATGTTTTGTAATCGGGAATCAGCCTTGATTGCTTCAAGTGAAACCGGGTTCTTAAGACTTTCTACCGGCTCCAAATCAACGACCAACCAGTTTATATCATCTGTTGTTGGATCCTGATAGGATTCCTTTACGACTTTGGCTATCCCAACTACCGCTTTTCCTTCATTGCTGTGATAAAATAATACCAAGTCCCCCTCCCGCATTTCTCTCAAATTATTTCTTGCTTGATAATTACGCACACCATCCCAAAAAGTGCGGCCATCCTCATTAAATTTATCCCAGCTATATTTAAAAGGTTCGGATTTGACTAACCAATAGTTCATAATTTTACTTTTTTTTCGATTTAGAGCTATTCTATTTATTAAGTTTTAATATGCAGTAAATATAAAAAAATCATATATAGCTTATGAAAAACCAAACTTTAAATTGATTGTTAAGTTTTAGAATAACAAACGCTAAAAATCAAGCTTAAATAAAAAGCGACAGACAATATTATACTAATCAAATCAAGAAAGACAATTAAAAATATCTTTGAAGCATAATATAAGTCAATCTATGTGGTTAGACAGATCTATTAAGCTCATGTTAGATATGGGATAGAAATACTGGAGCATAATTTTCAATTTATTTCCATTAGCCTTCCCTGATTCAAAATTCTTACCTTTAAATAAATATTATACTGATGATCCGCATCTATTGCATTTTTTTGGTTTTTTTGATATCCGGATGCTCAATAAAACCCCGAACTAATTCCATCAGCGAAAAAGAGCGATGGAACAAACATGCTTCTAATACTGAGATAATCAGAGATGATTTTGGAGTACCGCATATTTATGGCAAAACAGATGCTGATGCTGTTTTTGGTTTATTATATGCTCAATGCGAGGATGATTTTAACCGTGTAGAGCAGAATTATATCTGGGCCACCGGCCGTTTAGCAGAGCTTGAGGGCGAAAATGCTGTCTATAGTGACCTTCGTGCAAAGCTTTTCATGACGCAAAAAGAAGCAGAAATCAAATATCAGAATAGTCCCCAATGGCTTAAAGACCTTTGCATAGCCTTTGCTGATGGCATCAACTACTATCTATCAACTCATCCGGAAGTAAAACCCAAATTATTAACCCGCTTTGAACCCTGGATGCCCATGTATTTCAGTGAAGGTTCAATTGGCGGTGACATAGAAAAGGTTTCAACGCGAAAACTGGGAGAATTTTACGGCAAACCAGATGCAAGTATGATTCCTAAATTTATGACCGGCTCAATACTACTAAAAGATAATGAGCCAAGAGGTTCTAATGGTTTTGCTGTTTCAGGTAAATTAACCCAATCCGGCAATGCCATGCTACTGATTAATCCGCATACCTCCTTTTTCTTTCGCGGAGAAGTTCATGTACAAAGTGAACAGGGTCTGAATGCGTATGGCGCAGTGACATGGGGACAATTTTTCGTGTATCAGGGATTTAATGAGAAAACAGGCTGGATGCATACCAGCTCTGATGTTGATATTATTGATGAATTTGAAGAAACAATCATCAAAAACAAAAATGGTATCACCTATAAATATGGCAGTGAGTTTAGACCAGTCGACTCAATAGAAATCCTTGTGAAATACAAAAATGCTAATACTATCGGCTCCAAGAAATTTATGGTCTATCGCACTCACCATGGACCAATTACCCATGCTTCAGAAAAAAAATGGGTAGCCACAGCCATGATGTGGGATCCTGTAAAAGCTCTTGAACAATCCTTTCTGCGTACAAAAAACTCCAACCAGAAACAGTTCGACAAGATGATGGATATTCGTACAAATTCATCAAATAATACAGTTTACGCAGATGCTGATGGTAATATTGCGTATTACCATGGAAATTTCATTCCTAAAAGAAATACTGAATTTGATTATAAAAAGCCTGTTGATGGGAGCAATCCTAAAACAGATTGGAATGGTCTGCACGATCTTAAGGATAATATATTTCTCTTGAATCCGGCAAGCGGCTGGATTCAAAATTGTAACTCCACTCCTTTTACCAGTGCCGGAACATCCAGTCCGAAGCCTGAAAACTACCCAGGCTACATGTCTTATTCCCCTGAAAATTACCGTGGAGTACATGCCATTTCACTCTTATCCAAAGCGAAAAATCTGACAATCGATAAATTGATTGACCTTGCTTATGATCCTTACCTTCCGGGAGCAGAGGAGTTAATCAGAGGACTTATTGAGGCTTATGATCACAATCCGGTCAACAGTGCTGAAATGAAAACGGCCATAAACCTGCTTAAAAAATGGGACTTTAAAGTTTCCACTGATTCAAAAGCCATGACCATCAGCCAGTTTTATCTTAACAATTATAATAAATCAGGTAAAATTCCAGCAGGTATGCACTTCATGGAAAAAATAAATTACATCAGTTCAAAGTCGCCTGCTAAAGAACGGTTGGAAATATTTGCGAAAAGTCTACAGGATTTGAAACAGGATTTCGGTTCTGTTGAGATAGCATGGGGAGAATTTAACCGCTATCAAAGAAATAACGGAGATATTAACCAGAATTTCAAGGATGAATTGCCAAGTATTCCAATTGGCATGGCATCAGGAGAATGGGGTGCATTGGCATCCTTCGGAACTAGAAAAGGCTCTGGAACTACCCGTCAATACGGTGTCGCAGGAAATAGTTTTGTTGCAGTGGTTGAATTCGGAGAAAAAGTGCAGGCCAAAAGTATGCTTGCTGGCGGACAGACTGCTGACCCGAATTCAAAACATTTCAATGATCAAATGCAAAGATATGCCGACCGTAAGTTCAAAACTGTAGCATTTTACCGCGAGGATGTTCTCAAACGTGCAGAATCAAGGTATCATCCCGGAAACAAGAAATAAAAAAATATATGAAAACAATTTTAAAGACCATTACCTGCTTCCTAATTATTTTTAATATAAAAAGTGTGAATTCGCAAGAGATAATAAACCTTTATAATGCTGAAATCCCAAACAGTAAACCTGCTCCCAATAATGAGAAGGCTGAACTGGGTAAAGATGGAATTTTCAGAATTAGCAATGTCACAGTTCCCTCCATGAGTATTTATAAGCCGGATAAATCCGTTGATAATGGTACTGCAATAATCATTTGCCCGGGTGGAGGATACAGAATACTGGCAGCCTCCCTGGAGGGCACAGATGTAGCCAAAGAACTGACAAAATGGGGTATTACCGCTTTTGTTTTAAAATACCGTCTTCCTCATGACAGTATCATGCATGATAAGTCAATCGGGCCATTTCAAGATGCTCAACGGGCGATACAACTGGTTCGGGAACGTGCAGCAGAATGGAATATTGATCCTGAAAAAATTGGAATTATGGGTTTCTCCGCAGGGGGACATCTTGCAGCTACCGCTTCAACTAGATTTAGTGAAACAGTAATAGCCAATCCAAAAAATACTTCTCTTAGGCCTGATTTTTCGGTACTCATCTACCCTGTAATCAGTTTTAATGATGAAATAGCCAATAAAGGCAGCAAGGAGAGTTTAATTGGGAAAAACCCGAATCTACAGATGGTGGAAAAATTTTCGAATGAATTGGTAGCCGGACCTAATACGCCTCCTGCATTCCTGGTACATGCAAGTGATGACAGTCCTGTTCCTGTAAAAAACAGTCTGGCATATTATGAAGCACTCCATAAACATAAAATTTACAGCTTTATGATGATTTATCCTAAAGGCGGGCATGGTTTTGGAATGAATAATAAAGCCATTGCGGATAAATGGATGGATAACTTAAAAATTTGGTTATCATCTATAAATAAGCTTTAAATCATACTCTTTCTATCTGAATAATTTTTATAATTTCAGACCTGATGAAATTATACCCTTTTGCGCTCTTATTTTACTTTTGTTACCTCTTCATATCCTGTGGTCATATCAGCAAGATAAATGAAGAACCTCCCCCAAGCTTTACAGCAATAAAAGGGATAAAGTATACAGAAGTAAAACGAAGGTTCAACAACGGATTATCATTTACAAATCAGGGATTTCAACTGGAACCGGAATGGAATATCTATTTTAATGCTGATGATTCTGTTAGAATCTACAGTCCGGAGAAAAAGCAATACATGACCTACCGTATATTCCACAGTCATAAAGCACTTTTTCAGTTTGCCCGTGAATGGTTCAGAGTGAAGCATGTGAGTAAAGACAGTTTGATATTCCAGGTGATGGAATTAGAATCGAGGGCTGTTATGGAGGATCTTTCTACTATCAGTATGACACTTTATTCAGATGATTACATCAAAAACGTACTCAAAACCACTGCTAACAAGCTGAAGGCACCCTCAAAAGAAGATAGCTTATTCATTAAATACCGTGCAATACAAGCCAACAGCAGTCCAGATAGTACATTTGCAGCAAGAAATCCGGTTGATTTAAAAAGCAAAAGCAAAATAACCCAGGTCGAAAAGATTAAACCAAGTCTTGACCCCTATTTAGGCCATGTGAACCGATCTGAAGAATATCTTTATCCCGAATATCAGATTAAAATCAAAAAAGCTTATCAGGATTTCCAATATTCATTTTCAGTAATTGTAGACCATAATGGCAGAATGCATTTTAAACAATTTCTGGTAGCAGTGGAGCCAGAATTCATGGAGACCAAAACAAAAATAGCAAAAGGGATAATTGATATTTATCTTAGAAATACACTCGAAATAACTCCAGGGAATACACTTGGTTTTCCGCATTCAAGCGTAATCAATCTGCATGTTGTTGGGAGAAAATGACAATGATTTATTAATATCAGTTTGATATAATATCTTGCAGCGTTATTTTTGACTGAATAGTTTCAATTGTTTTTTAATTAGGCTCTATTTCCCTTCTCCCGTGTTCTGCCAGATTTTTTTGCTGCAGGTTTTTAGATATCAAGAAATTCATTAAGCTAAAAGGCAGAGCTGCCAGGGGTTAATTTCAAATGGCAGATGGATCAAATTTAGGAATGTCCGTCCCAATGAAATACAGCATCGGGTAAAATAAACCTTGCCGAAGAAGGTTCCAGCTTTCGCTGAAATGACAACGATTTCTTGTCGGAAATACTCCGATGGAAAGGGCTGAATCAACCTATAACACAAGGGCATTGCTTTCAGTAAACAAATTATTGCTGCTCCTGAGTCAAATCCAGCCTATTATAAACGTATAATTTTCCAGTATTACTTGTATCGAACTAAGGTTATTAATGAATAATCTTAAACATAAGCTCTTTCATCAATTCACCCTGTTCAGTATTAGCACTTGCATCAACACCTTTGATTTTTAAATCGTAATCCCGCAGATAGCTAATTATCCTGAAAACCTTTTCTTTGCTATAATTTCTTGCGGCTTGTTCATATTCCCTTACAAAAAAGGGGGCTATTCCCAATGCACTGGCTAAAGTCTGAGGTGATTTGTCGCCTGTATAATGATACTTCAAAATCTTGGTAAAATATGAGTTTAAGGCACCCAGCAAAAGCTGGATTGGATTATTCTTAGGGTTATCTGCAAAATAATTAATGATCTGGTTAACTTTATATGCATCCTTTCTGGCAATTGCATTCTGTAGTTCAAATACATTATAATCTTTACTGATTCCAATATTGTTCTGAATATCCTGAGTGCTGATTTCTTTACCCGCACTAACATTCAACATCATCTTCTCAAGCTCATTGGCAACCTTAGAGAGATCATTACCCAGATATTCGGCTACCAATGCGGAAGCCTGAACATTTATAGAATATCCTCTTTCACGAACAAATGCTTCAATCCATGTTGGTACTTTATTTTCATGAATTGAAGGCGATTCGAAAACAAGTCCGTTCTTTTCTAAAATTTTAAAAATTTTCTTACGCTTGTCAAACTTTCCATTGCGATAACAAAATACTAAAATTGTACTTGGAAGTGGATTCTCAAAATAGCCCAATAAAGGGTCTCCGGATTTCTTATCATCTTCACCATCTTTACCCCATTTCAGATCCTGCGCTTCTTTCACTAAAATTACCTGATAATCACTCATCATTGGGTATCGCTTGGCAGCATTGAGAATACTCATTGGATCAGAATCCTTACCATAGAAAATAGTTTGATTAAAGCTCTTTTCTGCGGCAGATAACACGTTTTCTTCTATATAGTCGCTAATCTGATCTATATAAAAGGACTCTTCGCCATGCAAGAGATAAACCGGACTGAACTTGCGGTTTTTTAAGTCTTTGATAAGATCGTTGCTATTCATTTTGGTTTCCGAAATTACAAAATAATGGAAATCTTTTAACATACCTTTCAAGCCTAATCTGATATTTTAAAATTATATCAATGAAATACCGCAGATTAAAATCATTTTATGAAATTTACAGAAATGTTCAAGCCTGTACCACTAAATCTGCCTTCCTTTGGCCTAAAAATTAAAGAGGAAAACGGAATTTATTATATTTTTGATCAAATCCGTAAAAAGTATCTAGTCTTAACTCCCGAAGAATGGGTAAGGCAACATCTTATTCACTTTCTGATCGAGGTAAAGAAATACCCCGGATCCCTCATGAAGTTAGAAGGGGGATTAAAACTAAATAATCTTCAAAAACGATCAGACATTCTACTGTTCAATAAAAATGGCAAAAAAATTATATTAGTTGAATGTAAAGCCCCTGCTGTCAAAATCACTCAGGATACCTTTGATCAGATTGCGCGTTATAATTTTGTACATAAGGTAGAATGGTTGCTTGTGAGTAATGGAATAGAGCATTTTTGCTGCAGGATTGATTACGATAAAAAAACATACAGCTTTGTGGAAGAGCTTCCGGATTATACGGGCTAATTTGAAGATTTAAATAAATTAAGAAAAATCTAAATAAATTTTATTAACCGAATTGTTCTATCTTTATAGAGAACAGGACGATATAGATTTAATCAACTTTATTTGACGAAGCGGTTATAGCGCTTTTCTGTTTACTGATTTGATAACACTCACTCGTTCTAAATTCACCTCTTAACAGGTGACCATAACTAGTGTATTACATATTTACTATTATGGCCATTCTAATTTTTTTTATATCCCATTGGTTTCTTTCTCTGTTCTTTCAGACTTTTTTTCAGCATCGCTATGCTTCTCACAGGATGTTTACAATGTCGAAAGCCTGGGAAAGAATTTTTTACTTCATGGCATTCATTTTTGAAGGGGCCTCCTTCTTAAATCCTCGTGCATATGCATTGATGCACAGGGAGCATCACGCCTATAGCGATACAGAAAAAGATCCCCACTCACCACACTTTTTTACAGATGTTTTTCAGTTGATGAAATCAACAATTATCACTTTCCGTGATCATTTAAAGCGAACTAAAGATCCTGAAGCACGTTTTCAGGGATATTACCCTGAATGGCCTTTGATAGATCGCATTGGGTCTTCAATTGCCTCGAGACTCCTTTTTGGAGCAGCATATACCTGGTTTTACATAGAATTTGTACCAAAAGGCTCTGAGTGGATG
This sequence comes from Daejeonella sp., assembly GCA_044341405.1. Classification (GTDB taxonomy): domain Bacteria; phylum Bacteroidota; class Bacteroidia; order Sphingobacteriales; family Sphingobacteriaceae; genus Daejeonella. The sequence goes on from JBIIRT010000018.1 coordinate 19,996, forward strand.
TATTTTCTCCTTCCAATACACTATCTGATGGGTCCTTTACACGGGGCAATCGTGAACTGGTGCGGACATAAATACGGCTACTCTAATTTTGACAATAATGACAAATCAAAAAACACAACCCCTTTTGATTTTTTCATGCTTGGAGAATTATTCCAGAACAATCATCACCGCTACCCGAACAGTGCCAACTTTGGAAAAAAATGGTTTGAAATTGATCCGGTTTACCCGGTAATGAGGTTGATGCATACGCTGGGTATTATACAGCTAAAAAAGGCAGGATAATTTTTTGTATTCAGAAAATTAGCAAAAGATTAAATTTTATTAAATGGTTTGAGGACACTTTGTTTTATCAAAGTCAAATTATCAAAATAATTTTGCAAAATCAAAGATTAATCGCAATATTGCAATTAATATGGGTTTAACCAAATCAGAAATTTTCTCTGTTGAACAAAATCATCTGGCTCAAATGCTGAAAGCACTTGCTCATCCGGCTAGAATTGCAATCCTGCAGGAAATCATGAAAGCGAATACCTGTATTTGCGGCGATCTCGTTGAAGAGCTAGGTTTAGCACAGGCTACCATATCGCAGCATCTTAAAGAACTAAAAAATGCAGGCTTAATTCAGGGTACAATTGAGGGCGTTAGTGTTTGTTATTGCATTAATCCTGAAACCTGGAAAATACTGGAAAAAGAGACAAGCGGATTTTTTGCATCATTCAAGCCTGCAATAAACTGCTGTTAAAATTTTTTGAAAAATATCATCGTAATATTACAATTAATTACAAATCAATTTATTATGAAGACAGAAGCAGAGATCAAAGAACTAGTCAGACAAAAATATAGTGAAATTGCCTTGCAGGATAAAGCTACAAACGAAAGTTCATGTTGTGGAGCCGGTGGATGCAGCACTGAAGTGTATAATATCATGACCGATGATTATACTGACCTTAAAGGCTATAATCCGGATGCCGATCTCGGACTGGGTTGCGGTTTGCCAACACAGTTCGCTTTAATAAAAAAAGGTGATGTGGTGATTGATTTAGGATCAGGAGCCGGAAATGATTGTTTTGTTGCAAGAGCTGAAGCTGGTGAAAACGGAAAAATCATTGGAATAGACTTTACAGATGCTATGATTAGCAAAGCAAGGAATAATGCAGAAACACTAGGATTTAATAATGTAGAATTTCGTCAGGGGGATATTGAACACATGCCGTTAACTTCCAACTCTGCAGATGTGGTTGTAAGTAATTGTGTGCTCAATCTTGTTCCGAATAAGGACCAAGTTTTTAAAGAAATATTCAGGGTTCTGAAGCCAGGTGGCCATTTCAGTATTTCAGATGTGGTTCTTGTTGGAAAACTACCCGACAAGTTAAAAAATGAAGCCGAAATGTATGCAGGTTGTGTTTCTGGAGCTATACAAAAAGAAACCTATCTTGAACTGATCCAAATAAATGGCTTTAAAGATTTGAGAATACAAAAGGAAAAACCCATTATTATACCTGATGATATCCTTCAGAACTACCTTACAGCAGAAGAACTTTATGAGTTTAAATCGGGCAATACTGGAATTTTCAGCATAAGTGTTTTCGCGGTAAAACCAAAGCAAACAACAGCTTGTGTACCCGGAGGAGGATGTTGCTAACCAACCTTGTCAGTCAGCGAATAAAGGCTAACTGACAGGGTTAAGTAACGCTGACAGGGATCTAAACCCTGTCAGCGTTTCAAGCCCGCTTCCAAAATTTTCAATTTCGACAGCGCATCTTCCTTCTTTTGGCGCTCAATTTCAACTACTTCAGGTTTGGCATTCTGTACAAAACGCTCATTTGATAGCTTTGATTCCACAGCTCGTAAAAACCCATTGAGGTATTCAATTTCTTTTTCTATCCGAAGCTTCTCAGCAATCGGATCAATATTATTCTCAAGCGGCACAAAGAATTCGTCCTTCCCTGCCATAAAAGTACCTGCACCAGCAACCGGCTCTTTCACAAATTCAGATTCAGTAACATTAGCGAGTCTAGATACAATAGTAAAGTAATCCTTATATCTGATTTCTGAATTAGACTTAATTTTTAAGTTTAATGCCTCCTTTGGTGAGATTTGCTTTGTATTTCTGATATTTCTAATCTCAGAAATGACTTGTTTAATGATATCAATATCATTTACAAGCTTAGTATCAATGTCGCCTGCAACTGGATAGGGTGCCACAATACAACATTCCATTTCAGCACGCTTTGCAAATAAGTCATCATGCCAAAGTTCTTCCGTTAAGAATGGCATTAAAGGATGTAGCAATTTTAAAATATCCTCAAAATATCCGACAGTAACCCTGTAGGTTTCCTCATCTATTGGTTGCTGATAAACGGGTTTAATCATTTCAAGGTACCAGGCACAGAAATCATCCCAAACCAGTTTATAAATCCCCATCAAAGCCTCAGAGAGACGATACTGCTTATAATTATCCTCAATTTCAAGTAATGACTTATTGAAGGTAGAACTAAACCACCTGATCGCATGCTCATTGGTATTGCTTAAGTTAGGATCCACTTCCCATCCTTTTACCAATCTAAAAGCATTCCATACTTTATTTGCAAAATTCCTTCCCTGTTCACAATAACTTTCATCAAACATCAGATCATTGCCAGCAGGTGAGCATAAAAGCATTCCGACTCTCACTCCATCCGCACCATACTTTTCAATCAGTTCAATAGGATCAGGTGAATTTCCCAATGATTTGGACATTTTTCTACCCTGCTTATCACGCACTATACCTGTAAGATATACATTTCTAAAGGGTACTTCGCCCCTAAACTCATGTCCTGCCATAATCATTCTGGCAACCCAGAAAAATAGAATTTCAGGAGCGGTAACCAAATCATTCGTAGGATAATAATAATTAATATCTGCATTATCAGGATCTTTAAATCCATCGAACACAGAGATTGGCCATAGCCAGGATGAAAACCAGGTATCTACCACGTCGTCATCCTGTTTGATTTGGCTTATATCTGAATCTGCATATAATTTTTTAAACTCTGCAATGGCTTCTTCTTCTGATTTTGCAACAACCCACTCTCCTTTTGCATTGTACCATGCCGGTATCCGCTGACCCCACCATAATTGTCTGCTAATACACCAGTCCTTCACATTTTCCATCCAGTGTTTATAGGTATTTATAAACTTCTCAGGAATTAACTTTATTTCTCCATTTAAAACATAGTCAAGTGCGGGTCCAGAAAGCTCAGACATCTTACAAAACCATTGCATGGATAATTTGGGTTCTATTGCAGCATCCGTACGCTCTGAAAATCCAATCTGGGATTTATAATCCTCCACCTTCTCCAAATTTCCGGCCTCCTCAAGCATCACATGAATCTTCTTCCTTGCTGCAAAGCGATCTTCACCAACTAAAATCTGAGCTTTTTCATTTAAAGTTCCATCATCATTCAGAATATCAATTACAGGAAGTTTATGTCTCAAGCCCAATTCATAATCATTGAGATCATGTGCTGGGGTAACTTTAAGACAACCAGTACCAAACTCCATATCCACATAATCATCCTGAATAACAGGTATTTTCCTGTTAATCAAAGGTATATATACCTGCTTTCCCTTAAGAAAATCGAACCTTGTATCCTTTGGATTGATACAAATAGCGGTATCAGCCATGATGGTTTCAGGCCTGGTTGTTGCTACAATCAGATGATCGGGGGAATTTAAGGCCGGTTCAGCGATTAAATATTTAATATAATATAGTTTCTGATTTACTTCCTTGCGAATAACCTCTTCGTCCGAAACAGCAGTCTGGCCTTTGGGATCCCAGTTTACCATACGAATCCCTCTATAAACCCAGCCCTTTCTATAAAGATGTATAAAGGTATCAATTACTGCTTCAGAAAGATCTTCTTCCATCGTGAAACGGGTTCTGTCCCAATCACAAGAGGCCCCCAGTTTTTCAAGCTGTTTCAGAATGATCCCACCATACTTTTCTTTCCATTCATAAGCGTAATTTAGAAATTCCTCCCTACTAACATCCTTCTTCTCAATTCCCTTTTCTTTAAGCAAGGCAACTACTTTTGCCTCAGTTGCTATCGATGCATGGTCAGTTCCTGGCACCCAACAGGCATTCTTACCCTGCATGCGAGCTCTGCGAATTAATACATCCTGAATCGTATTATTGAGCATATGGCCCATATGCAATACTCCTGTAACATTGGGTGGTGGGATTACGATAGTATAAGGTTCTCTACCATCCGGAATTGAGCGGAAAAACTTCTTATCTAACCAATATTTATACCATTTATCCTCAGTTTCTCTGGGATTATACGTTTTTGGAATACTCATTTAATCAAGGGAAAAGTTAACATTCAAAAATACGATTTTGGGAGGTATTATTGGAACATGATGGTTCTGAATTTTTATAAAAATCAAATAATAGACGCATAACTGCATTTATGCTGGAGCAATAAACAACACACACAAGATTTAAAACAATAAAATTATTGTAAAGTTGTTATAATATAAATGAGATTTTTCAAGTATGAAAATCATCACCCGGTCAGGTCTCCGCAATTTTATGCTCAATACCCTCAAATTGGGTCGTATACTTTCATGGTTTAATAAGTAGATCGCCTCAATATTTTTCATTTAATCCTTATATCTGCTATTTTTGTTTTCCATTTTACTAACTAAAAGATAATGAATAAGATTTTCGTTAAAACAATGATCTTAGGGGCAATTTGCTTCCTTAACTTGCAGGTTTCTGCACAACATGATTCAAAACCAGTAAAAAAGCCATCATTCATCGACAAAGCGAGTATGGATTTAACCAAAAAGCCGGGTGATGATTTTTACAATTATGCAAGTGGAACGTGGATAAAAAACAATCCGGTTCCTGCTAAAGAAACTAGATGGGGAAGTTTTAATTTACTTCGCGACTTTAACATCAATGCTGTAAAAACTATACTAACAGAATCTGCGAATAATAAAAGTGCAGCTCCTGGCTCATTAGAAAAGCGGGTTGGAGATTTTTATGCCGCAGGAATGGACAGTTTGACGATTGAGAAACTTGGATTCAGCCCAATTAAAACAGATCTCGAAAAAATATCACTTCTATCTGGTAAAACAGACCTTATAAATCATGCAGCTCAAATGAGGACATCCGGTTCAGGTTCTCCTTTTTTTGGATTTGTTGTTGGGCAGGATAGAAAATATGTTAAAAATATTGTTCCACAGCTTTCTCAGGGAGGAACTACCTTGCCCGATCGTGATTATTATTTAAAGAGTGATCCAAGAAGCTTAAAAATTCAGGAATCTTATAAAAACTATGTCACCAAACTTTTTACACTCACAGGCTCTACCCAATCTGAGGCAGAAAAAAATGCAGGCATAATTTTCAATATTGAGAAGACACTCGCAGCTGCTCAAATGAGTCGTGTTGAAATGCGTGACCCGTATAAAACTTATAATAAGTTTGCAATTGCTGACCTAAGTAAAACAACTTCTAACCTTAACTGGCAGATCTTGCTCCCATTAATGAAGGTTTCCGGACAGGATACTGTATTAGTGAATTCTCCAAAATACTTTACTGAGCTGAATTCTTTACTGGGCTCAGCATCACTTGATGAGCTGAAAATCTATCTTAAATGGAATCTGCTTAAAAGTTCAGCGCCATATCTTAGTTCTGAATTTGTTGATGCTAGTTTTGCATTTACTCAAATATTAACCGGGCAGAAAGTACAGACTCCTCGCTGGCAACGGATGTCTTCTTTAACCGATGGGTCGGTTGGTGACCTTCTTGGACAGATCTATGTAAAAAAGTACTTTAAGCCAGAAGCAAAAGCAAGAATGCAGGAACTTGTCAGCAATTTGGTAAAGGCCTATGAAATCAGGATAAAAAATCTGGATTGGATGACCGATGTGACCAAACAGAAAGCCCTGGATAAACTTCATGCATTTACTCCTAAGATTGCTTATCCTGATAAATGGAAAAATTATGAAGGATTAGAGATAAATAGAGGTACATTTTTCGCTAATGTTAAAAACACAGGAACCTGGAGCTATGCCGAAATGGTGAAACAACTGGGTCAACCTGTTGATAAAACACGCTGGGGAATGACCGCTCCAACTGTAAATGCTTATTACAATCCGGTAAATAACGAAATTGTATTTCCGGCAGGCATCCTTCAATTTCCTTTCTTTGATGCCAATGCAGATGATGCAGTAAATTATGGAGGTATCGGAGCAGTTATTGGACATGAAATTTCGCATGGATTCGATGATTCAGGAAGCCAGTATGATAAAGATGGAACTTTACGCAATTGGTGGACCGACGAGGATAGATCTAAGTTCAAACTCAAAGCAACCGCACTTCAGGAACAATTTGATGCATACACTGTGCTTGACACCGTTCATGTCAATGGCAAATTGACACTTGGTGAAAATATTGGAGACCTTGGCGGACTCAATGCTGCATATGAAGCCTTCAAAATGACTAAACAGGGTCAAAGTATTGGTAAAATTGACGGACTTACACCTGATCAGCGTTTCTTCCTTTCATGGGCACAGGTTTGGAAGGGTAATATTCTGAATGAAACTGCTGCGCAGTTAATTGTTACCGACACCCATTCTCCAGGTCCATATCGCACAATAGGGGCACCTGTAAATATGGATGCATGGTATCAGGCATTTGATATAAAGCCGGGTGATAAACTTTACAAAAAGCCCGAAGATCGCATTAGAATCTGGTAAGAGATTTAAAAAAAAATGATTGATAAAATTTAGCCCTTTGTTTGTATTTTCGAACAAAGGGCTTTTTCTGTGTTAAAAATCAACTATTTTGATCTTATTTTAATCGGCATAATTCTATTGTCTGTTTGGCGTGGCTGGTACACTGGATTTCTTATTTCAATAACAGAAATTAGTATATGGCTTGGCAGTTTTATAGTTTCTATTCTTTTATCAGAATTAATTGGAATCGCTTTTGATAAATTTTTTGATTACCCCATTCATTGGCTAAGACCTTTAAACTTTATCGTCATTCTGGCCATATCCAGCAGGAAGATCTATGCAATTTGTGACGAAATCACAGAAAAAATATCGGAATCCATAAATAAACATAAAATAAACATGTTCGCTGGAATAATTCCAGGATTATTCTCAGGTTTGGTTTATGCCCTACTATTATCTCTCTTCTTTCTTTTATATCCTGTCGGATATGCTACAAAACTAGCAAGGAATAGTGTATTGGCCAATAAATTAACAAACAAACCAGACTGGGCTGGCGGAGATGTGAACTATATTCTGAATTACCTTAGAAATAATTTTGGCAGAAGCCTTACAATTTTTCCAAACGGCAAGGAAATCATTGCATTATCCTTTAAGGTTGAAAAACCTCTGCCCAGAAAGGAACTCGAAACTGAAATGCTTGATATGATTAATGCTCAAAGAATAAAAGTTGGTCTTCCGGTCTTGTATTTTGATGAAAAACTTGCCGAAGTTGGCAGAAAACATTCAATGGATATGTTTAGAAGAGGTTACTTTTCTCATTATAATCCAGAGGGGAAAAGTCCGTTTGATAGAATCCGAAAAGAGGGAATTCAGTTTAGTATTGCTGGAGAAAATCTGGCATTAGCACAAAATCTGAGTCTTGCCCATTATGGTCTGATGGAATCCCCAATCCATCGTGCTAATATTGAACATAAATCATTTGGCAGCGTAGGGATTGGTATTCTAGATGGCGGATATAATGGACTAATGATTACTCAGTTATTCAAAAACTAGGGAAAAACATCCATAGTATCTCTAATATTTTTTATTATTTTACATCAATTTCATCACTTTAAAAAACATGTTTTTTAATTATTTAAACGACATATTGTTAAAAGCGGACTTATAAATACGCGGCCATTTATAAAAAATAAATCACTGAGCATGTTTAAGTATTATCTTACTTTTTTTTGTCTTTTAAGCAGCCAGCTAATCGCTCAGATTAAAAGTCCCGAATACAAACAAACAATTGATAGCCTGTATAAGAAAACAGTTCCATTGATCAGCATAGAGGAACTCATAAAAATTGATAAATACAATCTCTATATTCTGGATACACGTGAAGAGGATGAGTTTAATGTCAGTCACCTTAAAAATGCAAGACAAGTGGGAAATTTCTGGTTCGATATGCGCAAAGTATATGATATTCCTGCAAATGCAACAGTTGTGGTATATTGCTCAGTGGGTGTAAGAAGCGAAAAAATAGGCGAAAAACTGATTGCCGCAGGTTATAAAAACGTGCTGAATCTATATGGAGGTATTTTTGAATGGGTTAATCAAAATCATCCCGTTTATAAACAAAACGGAGTTCAAACTGCCGAAATACATACCTATGATAATAACTGGGAACGCTGGGTCGAACGCGGTACCAGGGTGAACTAATTAAGCTCCGAATCTTAATCAAACATGAATCATTTAAGCTTCGCAATCACCTCAGATGGATCTAAAACTCTTTTCAATAAAGAAGTCGGCGAGCATTATCATTCCCGGCACGGGGCTCTGCAAGAAAGTAGGCATGTTTTCCTCCATACCGGAATGCGATATTTTCTGGAAAAAACCGGACTAAAAAAAGTAAAAATTCTAGAAGTTGGCTTTGGAACAGGTCTTAATTTTTTAATAAGTGCTGATTATTGCTCAACACATGAAATTCAAGTCGATTATACCGGAATTGAGGCTTATCCACTCCAAATAGAAATGATTGAGAATACTGGCTACAACAATTATATCTCAGATTGCGTCTGGAATTCTTTCACAAAGCATTATCAGCAAGCACAGCTAAAGAAATCACTTATCACCAACCATTGCACACTAAAAATAGAGCATTTAAAAATGCTTGATTTTAAGTCTGATGAACTTTTTGATGTTATTTACTTTGATGCATTTGCAGCTATACATCAGCCTGAAATGTGGGATCAGGAATCTCTGAGTCATGTTTGCAAATTTCTAAATCCTGGTGGTGTATTTGTGACGTATGCAATTACAGGAGATCTAAAAAGAACCATGAAAAGTTTAGGATTTGCTATTGAAAAAGCCCCGGGTGCTCCAGGTAAACGGGAAATGTTACGGGCGGTAAAAATGTAAATTGCTTTATACCTGATTTTAAATCCTTAAAAATAAATAACAAGATCAAAACCCTATTTTTGCTACCATTAATTCTTAGAAATGCCCGCAAATCCGATTCCTCTTACAGCCAATAGTCCTGCAAAGTCATTTGAGCGTTTATTAACGATCATGGACACCCTTCGAGAGCAATGCCCCTGGGATAAGAAGCAAACAATGGAGACACTCAGACATCTCACTATTGAAGAAACCTATGAACTTTCTGATGCGATTCTTGAAGGAGATACCAATGAAATAAGAAAAGAACTGGGCGATCTGATGCTTCACCTGGTCTTTTATACTCGCATCGCTTCTGAAACAAATGACTTTAGCATTACTGATGTTCTAAACGGAATTTGTGATAAATTAATCCATAGACATCCTCATATTTACGCTGATGTTCAGGTTAATGATGAAGCCGATGTCAAGCGGAACTGGGAGCAACTGAAATTAAAAGAAGGCAATAAATCAGTACTGGAGGGTGTTCCGGCTTCCTTGCCGGCCCTAATCAAAGCTTCTAGAATTCAGGAAAAGGCAAGAGGTGTTGGTTTTGACTGGGAAGAAAAGGCTCAAGTTTGGGAAAAGGTAGAAGAAGAAATGAGGGAATTCAGGGATGAATTCAATAAAACTGATGATACGATAATTGACAAAGACAAGGCTGAAGGAGAGTTTGGAGATCTGATGTTTTCCCTAATCAACTACGCACGTTTCATCGATATCAACCCCGAAGATGCCCTTGAAAAAACAAATAAGAAGTTTATCAAGCGTTTCCAGTATCTTGAAAGTAAGGCAAAAGAGCTTGGTAAAAACTTAAAAGACATGACTTTAGCTGAAATGGACATCTTCTGGAATGAAGCTAAATCTCAAAAATAAGTTATTCCAATAAACAAAGGATGACGGTTCCTTTCCCGTCATTTCGATGAGCGGTCCGGATTTATTGCTCTAAGGCAGATTCCTAACGCTAAGAGAAATCTGTGGATGATTTGCACGGGTTTTGATCATACAATATCTCCTCCCGTTATGCTTTGCCTGCACCGACAGATTTCTCCACACCATTAAGTAGTTGCTATAGAAAAGACACTACCGCTGTGTTCGAAATGACGGAATAAAAGGAAAACTATCGATACTTTAACGAGAATCCAACCCCATATCCCCCTCTAGCGGTGGTAGCGACAAATATTAAATTAATCAAAAAAAATAAGCTACTTAAATCGTATAGCTTTAAGCGGAGATATTCTTGTCACGAGCATTGAGGGTAACAACAAGACAAATATACAGATGAGTAAGGTACCAGCATTCAGCATTAAAATATCCTTTAAATCCAATTGTACGGGTACGAAATCGATGTAATAGGATGCCTGATCAAGGCTGAAAAAATGTGTTTTCGACTGAAAAATACCAAGTCCGATGCCTAAAATATTGCCACAAAAAAGTCCCGCAACAATCAGATAAGCAGCATTATAAAGAAATATCTTTCGTATCTGCCAGTTCGTATTTCCCAAAGCCTTTAATACTCCTATCATATTGGTTCGCTCAAGAATCATGATCAATAGCGCCGAAATCATATTGATTACAGCAACCGCTAGCATCAGAATCAAAATTACTTGAGTATTGACATCTAACAAGGATAACCACTCAAAAATGGTAGGATAATACTGCTTAATGGTATAAGATTTTAGCTCAATATCAAGATCTTCATAAACCTTTGCTTCAATTTCATCAAGTCTGTCGAAATCCTTAACTCTAAGTTCATACCCACCTACATCTGATGGAGACCACTTATTAAGGCTGCGGATTAATCCAATATCCCCAATTACAAATAATTTATCAACTTCTTCAACACCAAGATCATAGATTCCAACGATCTGAAATTTTCGCTTACGAAGTGAATTCTCAATAAAATACATCAAAAAATCATCCCCTACCTTAAGTTTTAGTCGGTCGGCAGTATATTTTGAAATCAGAATCTGTGTTCTGGATTTTAATGTGTCCGAAAAATCAATAACCGTTCCGGCAATAAGTATTTTCCTGAAATATTCCCAGTTATAATTCTTATCTACCCCTTTTAATACTACTCCTTCTACTTCTTCGCTCGTATTTATTATTCCGGGTTTCGTAGCAAATGATTGTATAAACTCAATGCCATCCTGCCTAAGGATTTTTTGAAATGAAGAATCTGAAATACTGAAAGATGTATTTTCATAAGAAGTATTCAGATCAAGCTTGGAAATCTGTATATCTCCCGAAAAACCACGTACCTTCTCCCGGATCTCTGTTTTAAATCCTTTGACAATAGCTATTGCAAGTATCATTATAGCCAGGCCCAGCATGATCCCTAGGATTGCGATTCGCACAATCAGCCTGGAAAAAGTTCTTTTGGAACTAAAGGTTATTCGCTTTGCGATGAAAAGGGGTAAATTCAATCCTTAAATGGTTTTTTTGTACCTTTAGCAAAGATGCATTTTTTTTTAATTTCGTTTCTGAATCAATTACTCGAACTAACAAACAAACATTTTAAATTTCAATAATTGCCGACCATGTACCGTTCCAAATTTCTCATCACTTGTTTTCTGTTAATGCTATCGTACAATTCTGTTTCAGTCTCAGCTAAGCAATCAGGGATTTTGTCTTTAAATAAAGATTTACCGACTACTGAAGTTAGCCTCAAGCTTCAAACTGGAGCCGAGCAGATTGACCAATATCTGCCCTATTTAAAAGGTAAGCGAATCGGAATGGTGGTCAATCCGACTTCTGTTATTGGAAACACCACAGTTGTAGACAGCCTGCTGAAATTAGGAGTTAAAATTGTTAAAATTTTTGGTCCTGAACATGGGTTTCGTGGGGATGCAAGTGCCGGGGTGAAGGTTGATAATAGCATTGATGCAAAAACCGGTCTGCCCGTAATCTCTCTATATGGAAAACATTTAAAACCTACTAAAGAGGATATGGATGATGTAGACTTGATGGTTTATGATATTCAGGATGTGGGCACCAGGTTTTACACGTATATAAATACCCTTCAGCATGTAATGGAAGCATGTGGAGAGAATAGCAAAGAGGTTTTGATCCTTGATCGTCCTAATCCAAATGGTTTTTATGTTGACGGACCAGTTCTTGATCCGAAATTACGATCGGGAATCGGTTATAATCCAATTCCAATAACTCACGGACTTACAATTGCAGAGTATGCCCAAATGCTTAACGGAGAAGGATGGATGGCCAATAAAGTAAAATGTAAAATAAAGATTATTAAAATTGCCAATTATGACCATTCAACACCTTACACTTTACCGGTCAAACCATCTCCAAACTTAAATACGGCACAATCCATTTTACTTTATCCATCACTTTGTCTTTTTGAAGGCACAATCATTAGTCAGGGTCGTGGAACATATTTTCCTTTTACTATTCTTGGAAATCCTGATTTGAGCGATAAATACAAATTCTCATTTACACCAATTGGGATAAAAGGAATGAGTGAAACCCCCTTACATATGAATAAAAATTGCTTTGGAATTGACTTAAGAAAATACAATACGAATAAGATCAGAAAAGAAGCGAAAATTAATTTAAGTTGGTTGATAGAACTATATAATGCCTACCCTCACAAAGAAAAGTTCTTTGATTTCAAACAAAGTAATCAAATGGGCAATTTTGATAAGCTTGCAGGTACATACAATCTAAAACAACAGATTATTGCCGGTAAATCTGAAGAGGAAATCCGCCAGAGTTGGGAACCCGGACTTTCACAGTATAAGATTATAAGAAAGAAATATTTGCTTTATCAGTAGGGTCAGAAGTCGGAGATCAGAAGTCGGAAGGACTAGCTCATACCTCAGTCCTCAGCCCTCAGTCCTTAGTCCTTAAACCTCAAACCTCATTATGAAAATAGTTTTCATGGGTACCCCAGATTTTGCAGTTGCTTCACTTAGAGCGCTTCTGGATGCTGATTTTGATATTGTAGGAGTAATTACTGCCCCCGACAAACCAGCAGGTAGGGGGCAAAAGCTCAGTGAATCTGCTGTTAAGAAATTTGCAATTGAAAAGGGCTTAACTATTTTTCAGCCCATAAAATTGAAAGATCCGGATTTTATAAATGAGTTAAGATCATTAAAAGCGGATATTCAAGTAGTTGTGGCTTTCAGGATGTTACCTGAACTGGTTTGGAACATGCCCTCAAAAGGCACAATAAACCTGCATGCATCTCTCCTACCACAATATCGTGGAGCAGCTCCAATAAACTGGGCAATTATAAATGGCGAAGAGCGAAGCGGGGTAAGTACATTTTTTCTAAAACAAGAAATCGACACAGGGGATCTTTTATTTGCTGAAGAAATTGACATAAAAGATAACGATACAGCTGGTGAACTTCATGATAAGCTCATGGTACTTGGTGCCGAATTACTTGTAAAAACACTAAAAGCAATAGAAGCCGGGAAATATATTGAGATTCCTCAGGATACACATCAGGAGAGTGAACTTAAAAAAGCTCCTAAGATTTTCAGGGGAGACTGTGAGATCAACTGGGATCGCCCTGTCAGAGAGGTATTTAATCTGATTCGAGGACTGAGTCCCTATCCTACTGCATTTAGTACCTTCCAGGAAAAAACATTAAAGATATTTAGTGCAGAATTAGAAGAAATCCAGGTAAATGATAAACCAGGGACTGTTATTACTGATCATAAAACCTATCTTAAATTTGCTTGCCAAAATGGATTAATTTCAGTCCATGAATTACAGTTGGAAGGAAAAAAACGAATGAAAATAGATGAGTTTTTGAGAGGTATAAGACTATAATTTGACCTGAGTTTGATATAAAACCCGCTTAGGTTTATTTCAAATGACAGATGAAACAGTTGCAGGACTGTCAGTCCCTATGAAAAACAGCATGAAATAAAATAAACCTTGCCGGAGGAAGTATCTTCCGGCCATTCGTAATTTGACTTTGAACGAGATTTCTTGCCGGAAATACTCCGGAGGAAAGGGCTGAACTGACCTATAGCACACAGGTATTGCTTTCAAAAAACAAATAATTGTTACTCCAGAGCCTAATCAGATATGTGATAACCGTATTATTTTACCCTTCCCTGCATCAAACTAAGGTTAAGTGACCAAAAAAGTTTTAAAGCAAATTCAGCTTTTCGTTTAAGAATCTAGAAACCTCATTAAAATATCTTTTATGATTGTATCCCATAACCCATTGTATACCCCTGGTAGCATTGGTTAAAAATACTTCATCTGCTTCATTCAAGATATCAGGGTTGATTTGCGCCTCAACCAGTTCAATATCATTCTCTTTAGCAAGCCGCATAACAACCTGACGCATAACTCCTGCAATACAGCCCTCATTCAGTGCAGGTGTGTATAATTTACGATCGTACACAACAAACACATTACTACTTACAGATTCACATAGAAAACCATTCTGATTCAGAATCAGAACTTCATCAAGG
>JBIIRT010000100.1:0-9894 GCA_044341405.1 Daejeonella sp.
ACGGAAGAAGCCAGAAAGCTTTTATTGAAATGCTTGGAGGTAGTTCCTGATAAAAATCATTCCCTGAATTTCACCATACGCAAATTCTATATGGCAGATTTGTTATATAAACTAAAAGAACCGGCTAAAGCAAATGAACTGACTTTGAATACTGCAGCATACATTGAAGATCAGCTGAATTATATGGCAGCTATTGCTAAAACAAAAGAGAATCTTAATTCACGTGAGATACAACTAGGTGTTTATGTAATGAGTGAATTAGTCAAACTTTCAGAAAAAAATTCACAAACCGCCGTTCTTAAAAAATTACAGGATCGCATGAAGATAATTGAATCAAAATTCATGGGCTCGGAACAATAGAATTTAATCATTTGAAATTTAATCCCCGTTATCAGTAACGGGGATTTTTTTGTTAATTGCATTTTGGTAAATTCATCAATTACAACATATTCAATTGAATCAAATGCATCCTCCTGCTGAGCAACTTCTTAAAGTTAGAGGTCTTTCAAAATCTTTTCTCGGCGTAAAAGCACTGGATAACATCCATTTTGATCTTAAAAGAGGTGAGGTGCATGCAATTATGGGCGAAAATGGGGCAGGAAAATCAACATTTATGAAAATATTGATTGGACTGTTAAAAGCCGATTCTGGCTCAATTTCATTGAATTCTGTGCAAATTGAACACATGGATGTTTATGCAATTATGCAAAAAGGAATTTCAATGATTCATCAGGAAATTCTTATGATTCCTGAATTGACAGTAGCTCAAAATATTTATTTAGGCAGGGAAAGTAAGCGGGCATTTTTACTGGACGAGAAAGCAATAATTCAACAAGCTGAAGAATTACTTTCGTCGATGGGTTTAGATATCCAAGTCAGAACAAAGGCAAAATACCTCAGCATTGCCGAATTGCAATTAATAGAAATAGCCAAGGCTGTATCCAATAATGCGTCAGTAATCATTATGGATGAACCAAGTTCGGCACTTTCTGAGAAAGAGGTTGAAATACTGTTTAAAATCATTGAAGATCTAAAAAGTAAAGGCGTAGCTATTATCTACATTTCCCATAAAATGGATGAGATCTACCAGATTGCCGACCGCATCACCGTTTTAAGGGATGGTCAGTTTATAGCAACAAAAAATACCGCAGATCTGGATAAAAATAGTTTAATCGCCCTAATGGTTGGACGCGAAATAGAGGAACTATTTACTTCAAAATCCCTGGCTAAGGATGAAATTGTATTGAAAGTTAAAAACCTTCATAAAAAGGGGAAATTTTCTGATATTAACTTTGAGGTCCATGCAGGTGAGGTACTTGGCATTGCAGGTTTAATGGGTGCAGGAAGAACTGAAATTGCACGTGCTATTTTTGGATTAGACAGTTTCGACAGCGGTGAAATTTTACTTAAAGGCAAAACTGTTCAAATAAGGACGCCAAAAGATGCGATCGAACAAGGAATTGGATATGTGAGTGAAGACCGAAAGGCTCTGGGATTTATTCCGGAATTATCTGTTAATCAAAACATTAGTCTTTCAAGCATACTTAATTTTTCCAAAAGATGGCTGATCAATGAAAAAAAAGAACGTGAAGCGACGGCTAAGATAGCTTATGAATTAAAAATCAAAGCCTCTGGTCCAAACCAGAAAGTCATCAATCTTAGTGGCGGGAATCAGCAAAAGGTAGTCATTGCAAGGGTATTGATGGCATCTCCTATGTTGATTATCCTAGATGAACCTACCCGTGGAATTGATATTGGCGCAAAGCAGGAAATTTATAAACTAATCAGAGAATTGACAAAAAATGGATTGGCAGTCATTATGATCTCTTCAGAATTACCTGAGATTTTGGGAATGAGTAACCGAATTTTAGTGCTGTCAAAAGGAAAACAAACAGCTATCTTAACACAAAAAGAAGCTAATCAGGAAAAAATTATGAAGTATGCGCTACATTAAAAACCTCAGACAATACGGTATTTTTATCGTTTTCAGCATTATCTGTCTTATTATTTCATTTATTTCCCCGCAGTTTTTAACTGTTTCGAACTGGACAATAATAATCACCCAGGTTTCCATTAATGCACTTTTGGCATTTGGGGTAACATTTGTGATCATTACAGGCGGCATCGACCTTTCATTGGGATCGATAGTTGCTATGGCGGGAGTAAGTGCTGCAATGCTTGCTCATCCCGATAGCTACCCGCTTATAATTCCTGTTCTTGCAGGGCTTTTGGCTGGCTTAATCGTAGGTGTTTTTAACGGATTTCTAATTACCAAAAGTAAAATAGCCCCGTTTATTGTAACACTGGGAACGATGACCATCGTTAGAGGATTAGCCCTAATTTTAAGCAAGGGACGACCGGTTTCCAATCTTTCAGATCCGTTTGTCTTTATCGGTAGCGGTAAATTTTTGGGTATTCCCTTATTAATCTTTATACTAATCTTAATGTTTCTGCTTTGCTCAATCATACTTAATAAAACTGTTTTGGGCCGTTATATTTACGCAGTTGGAGGAAATGAACAAGCAGCCAGGGCCTCAGGAATAAACATAAACCGAATTAAAATGATAGTCTATTCCATTTCAGGTTTATTAGCCGGATTAGCAGGAATATTACTGACCTCAAGAATAACTACCGGACAGCCAAATGCCGGAGCAGGTTTTGAATTGGATGCGATTGCCGCGGTGGTCATCGGAGGAACCAGCACCACAGGAGGTAAAGGTAGTATGGCCGGAACGCTGATTGGCGTTTTACTTATTGGAGTAATAAATAATAGCTTAGATTTATTAAATGTTACTTCTTATTATCAACAGGTTGTGATGGGGATTATAATTATTGGGGCTGTGGTGTTGGATAGTTTGAACCAGAGAGCAAATTCTTAAATTAAAGGAAATGAAAAATACGTACTTACTGCTTTATAGTTTGTTTTTAATTCTTACTGCTTGCAGTCAGCCTCAAAGTGGCAAAAACAATGATTCTGATAAAATAATCATAGGTATATCAATGCTGAGCATGCAAAATGAGTTCATCGTAAATATTAGCGATGAGATGCAGAATAAAGCCCAAAAATTAGGCGCCGAATTAATAATTGTTGATGGAGAACGTTCTCCATTGAAGCAAATTGAACAGATAGAAAGTTTTATTGCACAAAAAGTTGATGTCATCATTCTGAACCCTTGTGAATATGAGGCCTGCTCCCCTGCTGTAACTAAGGCACTAGCTGCAGGCATACCAATAGTAAATGTAAATTCAGCTACCAAAGTGCAGCCAACCGCATTTGTTGGATCAAATGATGTTGAATCAGGTAGAATTGCAATGAAATTTATCGCAGAACGGTTAAAAGGCAAGGGCAATATCGTGATGATTCAGGGCCTGAATGGCCAAGCCGCTCAAATTCAAAGAGAGCAGGGGGCGAAAGAAATCATGGCGCAGTATCCAGGTATTAATATGATTGCACAGCAAACTGCTGAATGGGACAGATCAAAAAGTATGGACCTAATGCAAAACTGGATTCAATCTTTTGGGACTAAAATCAATGCAGTATTTGCACACAATGATGAAATGGGACTTGGAGCAGTAAAGGCACTGCAGGATGCAGGAATGAAAGACAAAGTAATTGTAGTGAGTATCGATGCAATTACTGATGCATTACAATCAGTTAAACAAGGAAATTTAGATGCTACAGTCTTTCAGGATGCTCGTAAACAGGGCGCCGGGGCTATTGAAACAGCAGTCAAACTTGCTCAGAGGCAAAAAGTTGATAAGGAAGTATTGATTCCATTCAAATTGCTTACAAAGGGGGATGTTGATCAATATTTGAAATAAATTCGCCTATTAGGCTAATGTCAGAATTTTGAGCTAAAGCTGGAAATGAAAAAGTTCGGTAAGCCCAGCTAAAGCTGGGGCCTATTGAGCGACTGAATTTGTGCCATGATTAAATAGCAAATACTGTGCCTCGGGATGGCCGTTTCGCAAATTAGCCCGGTGCTACAGCTCCGGGTCAATGTTCGGTTTTTAGATTGGGCTTCAGTAACCCCAGCTAAAGCTGGACCTATTGATCAAACGTAATAGTGTCATGTCTAAATTACTTTGACGAATCGAACGTTGGGATAGCCACATCGCTCAATAGCCCGGGGCTTTAGCTCCGGGTAATGACACGATTTTCAGATTGGGCTTCAGCCCCAAACCTAAGCGACCAGAAAGAAACAAATACCGGTGCTTCAGCGCCGAAATACCGATAATAAATTCACATCTACCATTCCTCAACCCGAATTTTTATTTTGCTA
This sequence comes from Daejeonella sp., assembly GCA_044341405.1. Taxonomy (GTDB): domain Bacteria; phylum Bacteroidota; class Bacteroidia; order Sphingobacteriales; family Sphingobacteriaceae; genus Daejeonella. Next base: position 4,284 of record JBIIRT010000100.1, read on the forward strand.
AAACTTTCAAACATTGTAGTCTAAAAACATGCAATGTCCTTTGTAAAAATAATTGTCCATTGTGTATGGAGTACAAAAAATCGAATTCCATTTCTAAAATCATCAGAATTTCGGAAAGAGCTATGGGATCACATTCGTCATAATTCGAAAAAGAAAAATATCTATATAGATACCATAAACGGATATGATGAACATTGCCATTGTCTTATTTCTTTAAAAAGCGATCAATGTATTAAGGATGTTCTTCAACTTATCAAAGGAGAATCTTCCAGATGGATAAACCTGAGAGGTGATTTTACAAATTCGTTTGCGGCAAAATTTGAATGGCAGAATGAATATCTGGCAATTTCTGTTTCTGAATCCAATTTACTAATGGTAAGAGAATACATTAAAAATCAGGAAAAGCATCATCAAAAAAAATCATTTGAAGAAGAATATAATGCATTCGTTGAAAAACTTGGGTTCAATCAAATTAGAGAAGGTTAATGCTCTTTTTATCGGGCTGAAGCCCAATCTTATTTTCCTCACCTGTTGCCGAATTTTGGGCTGAAGCCCGAAAACGAACAAACTCTTTAACCCCAGCTAAAGCTGGGGCCTATTGAGCAAATGTGCTAATGTTGGTTTAAACATCAATTCAATAAAATTCACCAATCGTCCAGATAATCGCACGATTCAATAGCCTGGTGATTTAGCGCCGGGATTAGCATTTGGTTTCTGAATCGGGCTGAAGCCCAATCTTATTTTCCTCACCTGTTGCCGAATTTTGGGCTGAAGCCCGAAAACGAACAAACTCTTTAACCCCAGCTAAAGCTGGGGCCTATTGAGCGACTGAATTTGTGCCATGATTAAATAGCAAATACTGTGCCTCGGGATGGCCGTTTCGCAAATTAGCCCGGTGCTTCAGCTCCGGGTCAATGTTCGGTTTTTAGATTGGGCTTCAGCCCCAAACCTAAGCGGCCAGAAAGAAACAAACAATGGTGCTTCAGCGCCAAAATTTTTGAAAAATTATCTGTCAATTAATGACCAGCATAGATCGCGGTTGTGCCAAATCAATTAATAGCAATTTTCTTGGTAGTTAAGCTATTTACTATATTGTTTCCTGAATAAATATTAGATTTATTTAACCATTCATTTTCAGGAGCCAATGAGTAATAATGCAAAAAATAATTTTTTCGGAAATAATAAGCTGATTGCCCTTTTTATAGTTCTCCTGTCAATCTTTCTGCTTCAGCTTATTTATAATGATTTTGCTTCTTCTAAATCTTTACTAAGTTTCAATCCAGAAAATTTTTGGTTTTTAAGGTTGCTCGGCAGGCTACACCCATTAGCAGTTCATTTTCCGGTAGCTCTGCTCCTTTTTACTGCTCTCCTCGAGCTTGGCACAATAAAAAATTTCAACTCTACACTAAGGCCAGGCATTAAAATACTATTGATTGCCGGAATTATTTCTTCATTAATTTCTGCAATTTTCGGTATCCTCCTTTCAGGAAGTGCTGAATACGGTGAAAACCTGATACTACACCAATGGCTCGGAATCAGTACTGCTTTTTCAGGAATTCTGGTTTGGTTTCTGCACCAGAGAATTTTGATAAAAAATCAAACCCAGTACATCAAAACTTACCGCCTCGCATTATTTATAACTGCTCTCGGTGTTATCATAGCCGGTCATTTAGGGGCTTCATTAACTCATGGTGATGATTATCTGTCGAGCACCTTGCCCTGGACAGACAATTTTGAGAATACCGAAACGACCAGCTTTGATATCAACTCTAACAACCATGATCAAGATACCCTGACGAAAGCTCAGGAAAAGGAACTTAATCTTAAAGTCAGAGCAATTTTTGCACATAATTGCTATAAATGTCATGGAGATGAAAAAGTTAAAGGCGACTTAAGACTCGATAGTAAGGATTTTGTTTTCAAAGGCGGAGAAAACGGAGAAGTAATTGTACCGGGGAAGCCCGAAGAAAGTGAGCTATTCAGACGGATTAGTCTGCCTTCAAATCATGAAGATGTGATGCCTTCCAAAGGTAAAAAACTCACCGCGAATGACCTTGCTATCATTGAGTTTTGGATTAAAAAAGGAGCTCCATGGCCCGATGGATCTGATAAAGATGGGGTTTTTAAAGTGGCTGAACTTGCACCCAGAAATCCGGTATTACCTTCTGCTTCGGGTATTTATACCAACCCTGTAGACCGCTGGACAAATCAATACTTTGTCGAAAATAAAATAACATGGCCCAAATTAGTTGATGATAGAACTTTTTTAAGAAGGTTGTACATGGATGTGATTGGCTTGTTACCCAATAAGCAGGAAACCGACGAATTCAAAAAAGATAAAAGACCTGATAAACGGGCAATATGGAGCAAGAAATTATTGGATCGCGAGGATGATTATGCATTGCACTGGCTTACTTTCTGGAATGATGCATTAAGAAATGACTATACCGGAACAGGATATATTACCAAGGGGCGCTATGCTATAACAGACTGGCTATATCAATCGATTAAATCGAATAAACCTTATGATTTGTTTGTCAAAGAACTAGTCAATCCAGATGAAAATTCAAAGGGCTTTATCGAAGGTATAAAATGGCGAGGCGTTGTCAACTCAAGTCAGCGGACAGAAATGCAGGCCGCACAAAATGTTGCGCAGGTATTTTTAGGTCTGAATCTAAAATGTGCCTCCTGCCATAATAGTTTTATAAGCGACTGGAAACTGGAAGATGCTTATGCCTTTGCCAATATTTTTGCAGATACCACACTTGAAATTAATCGCTGCGATAAACCTACAGGCAAATTCACAGACGCTAGAATGCTTTGGAAAGAACTCGGGAGTATTGACAATAATGCAAGTGTACCAGTAAAAAGGTCTCAACTGGCCAATAATATGGTCAAGCCTCAAAATGGTCGCTTATACCGAACACTGGTAAATAGAATTTGGGCACAGATTATGGGTCGGGGGTTTATTGAACCGGTAGACCTGATGGACAATGATCCATGGAGTGAGGATATGCTGGACTGGTTGGCTTTCAATTTTCAGCAGAATAACTCCAATATTAAAGACTTAATATACCTAATCACAAGCTCAAAAACCTATCAGTTACCCTCAGCAGGATTTAAAGATCCGAATGAAATTGTTTCCCAGGAATACAAATTTTCGGGCAGGTTGAGAAAAAGAATGTCTGCAGAACAATTTGCAGATGCAGGATCTGCCTTATTCGGACCTATATTTCCAGATTCAATGGTGAGGTATAAACCAGTTATTAAAAATTTAAAGGATCAGAATATTCAATTATTCGCACGAGCTTCACAAGTGGTGAATAACCCATTTCTTACAGCATTGGGGCGGCCTAACAGGGAAACAGTTTCTACAAGTCGTGAATCACAGGCAAATCTTTTGCAGGCTCTAGAGTTAACCAATGGAGAACGTTTTAATTCGACGCTCAAAAAAGGGGCTGAAATCTGGACTACAAAATACAAAAGTGGAGATCAGATTATTAAAGAAATATACAGGCAGGCCTTAGGGCGTGAAGTTCGATCTGATGAGTATAAAATTGCAATAAAAATTTTGGGAGATAAACCTCAGGCAGATACTGTTCAGGATCTTTTCTGGGCTATTATGCTGCTTCCCGAATTTCAAATTATCTATTAATTTATAAGTTTCAAGCATGAATAATCAATGGAATAGAAGGGACTTTTTAAAAAGTACCAGTGCCGCAACCCTGGGAGCATTCGCTGCAGGTGCCCCACTATCAAGTTTCTTATCTTCCTGTAATAATAGAAGAAATGCCAAAGCTGACACCGTGATTTTATTGTGGATGGCAGGAGGCATGGCCCATACTGACACCTTTGATCCTAAACGATATACCCCTTTCAGTAAAGGCATGAATGCAAATGACGTATTGAGTACCTTTAAACCAGTTCCCACAATACTTGATGGGGTTTCATTTTCCGAGGGACTTGAATCAATCGGAAAGGTTATGGATAGAGGTACTGTAATCCGTTCATACGTAGCTGGCGATATGGGTCATATTTTACACTCACGACATCAGTATCACTGGCATACGTGCTATAAACCACCTCAATCGGTTTCTGCCCCTCATATCGGCTCCTGGATTGCAAAGGAACTGGGAACGGTAAATCCGGTAATTCCTGCCTTTATTGACATAGGTCAGCGTTTTACCTTGGGTGAAGGAGAAGAATTGAAAGCTTTTCACACCGCGGGCTTCCTCGGCAGTGAATATGGTCCATTTCTGATTCCGGATCCCTCGGCTGGACTTGACAGTGTAAGACCTCCGCTGGGTATGTCATCTGCCAGGTTTGAAACCAGAAATCAGCTTTATAATGACCTAATCAGTAAAGGCGCAATGGGTGAATTTGGAAGTGATTATCAAAAAGAATCATTAAAGAGATCAATGGAACAAGCTTATATGCTCTTAAAATCTCCTGAAGCTGCTGCGTTTGATCTGAATAAAGAACCCAAGGAAAGCTATGATATCTACAATACGGGGAAGTTCGGTTTGGGCTGTTTAATGGCTCGCCGCCTGACAGAACAGGGTGCCCGTTTTATCAGCGTGACTACAGAATATGAACCTTTCAAAAGTTGGGACACCCATGACAATGGGCATACCCGACTCGTTGAAATGAAGAAACAAATTGATGGCCCAATAGCCCAGTTAGTAAAGGACCTAGAAAAATCTGGACACCTGGACAGAACATTAATCATTTTGGCAAGTGAATTCAGCAGGGATATGATGGTTGAAGGCCGTCCTGATTTAAAGGTGCAGGAACAGGTGGAACAACCAGATATTATTCATGACATCAAAAATTATGGTATGCACAGGCACTTTACTGATGGATGTTCGATCTTAATGTTTGGTGGCGGAATTAAAAAAGGGAATGTTTATGGTAAAACGTCAGATGAACGTCCATGCAAAACCATCGATAAACCCATCCGCATTGAAGAAATCCACCAAACCATTTATCATGCTCTTGGAATTGCTGAAGACACTAGTTACCTCGTTGAAAAAAGACCATTCTATACCACGCCTGATGGTTTAGGGAAGGCGGAGTTGGAGTTGTTTGCTTAAGGCGGATCAAGCCCGCCTTGACAAATGGGTTACTGAGAGAAAAAGAAGATTTTGGCCTTGAGTTGGAGTTGAACATAAACTCGTCATCGTGGCGAAAGCCCAATGTTATTAAGTTAAGAGTCCGCATAGGCTCTTTGGATTAAAATTGCAGTGTGGGAAATTTGGGAGGTTCCCACTTTCGTGGGAATGACAGATCAGGAAGGAGGAGGGGGATTCCAGCCTCCGCTGGAATCGAAATTCGGAAACTTACCCTAAATGATGCAGCCCTCTTACTCATTTTTTGTCTTTAGAACTTAGCCATCGCAAGGGAAAAACAATTAAAGACCAGATAGCGATCCTGGAAAAATAATTAAACTGAAAAATAAGCACGATTGGCATGATTTTGCCGATGATTGGTTCATTAAAAGTATTCAGTAACCTAAACCGATTCCAGCGGAGGCTGGAATCTCCTGAGCCTAACCAATCTTTGTCATTCCCACGAAAGTGGGAACCTCCAAATCCTTAACTTAATAACATTG
>JBIIRT010000206.1:0-2937 GCA_044341405.1 Daejeonella sp.
CTATGGTTCAATTCGCTGTTGCAAGGCGGTAATGCCGTATATGCGCAAGCAAAAAACCGGACATATCATCAATATCTCTTCGGTTGGAGGAATTGTAGGTTCTCCTGTGAATGAAATTTATTGTGCCGCAAAATTTGCACTTGAAGGCTTAACAGAAAGCTTGGCAACCTACCTTGAGCCCTATTTCGGGATCAATATATCCTTAATTGAGCCCGGAGGTACGATTACTGAGTTCGGCAATAGCCTGACTGAATATTTCGAGTCGACGGGTGGTATTTTGAACGATGATTATAAACCACTGATGGAAGATTATATGGCTTTTCGCGCTACTTATACAGATGAATTTAAGGAGAAGGCATTCCAGAAACCCTCTGATATAGCAGCGGTAATACTAAAATGCATGAATGATCCGAATCCTAAAGTACGGTATCTAACTTCTGAAGGCACATTAGCTTTCACTAAGTTAAAAACAAGCCTCGATCCTGATGGTGAATTAATGAAAACTCAGGTAAGAAAGGGGATATTGAATAAGTGATTTTGAACACTTAAGATCACGTTTTCCTTCCGGTTTACTACTATTCGAGCGTGTTCGATATAAAATTTTACTATGGTTCTGTTATTTTCTCTTGTTTTGGCAAACAAGGCCTTTACTTCGTCGGCCTAGCCATTCCCGTGTTCTATTGTAGTTTTTGCCAAAAAATTCCTTTCTAACATAAAAATCTGCCAAACAAAAATCTACAACTTCCACCCTAGTTTAATTCGAATGGCAACTAGTCCTTTGGCCGCATAACCCTTTCTTTTGAATTAAAGTTATAGGCAAATAAACCTTATCGGTGGTATTAGCTTTCGGTTATCCTTAATTTAAATCAGAATACCTTTTTAATCATCGGAATTGACCCTTCAGGAATGTAGCTTCATCTGCAGAAACCTCTTAAAGTTTAATCGAAACGTGAGACTCTAATGGGAATTGTATCAAAAAAATCAGGTCTATTACTATATTGCGTTAAAAATAAAGTCAGCAAAAGCAGTGAACCGATTGAAATGAAAATCACCCTTTTAACTCTTGGCAAAACAGAAGATAAATACCTTATTGAAGGGATTGAAATCTATGTAAAACGATTGAAACATTATTTACCTTTCCGTATAATCGAAATTCCGGAGTTAAAAAACACGAAGAGTTTATCACAGGAACAACAAAAAAGTAAAGAAGCTGAACTAATCTTTAAGAATATTCAAAGTACGGATCATATTGTACTGCTGGATGAAAATGGCCAGCACTACAGTTCAAGAGACTTTTCAGTATATTTAAATAAAAAAATGGTAAGTGGCTTACAGCATTTGGTGTTTATTATTGGAGGCCCTTATGGATTCAGCAATGAAATCTATGAACGAAGCAATGAAAAAATTGCGCTATCAAAAATGACCATGTCACACCAAATGATCAGGCTCTTTTTTACGGAACAAATCTATCGCGCCTGCACCATTCTCAAAGGAGAACCTTATCATCATGATTAAGCTTTTAAATTATGACAGATTATAAAAGAAAATATAGATTCCGATCAGGAAACAGATCAAAAGAAAACAGACTTTTTTGGATAATGATCTTGATTGGTCTGGCTCTGGGATATGTAGTTATACGCTATTTTTGATTCAAAATAAGATAAATAGTAATCGGATTACACAATCCATTCCTATTTTATACCTCAGGACACAGACTCCAGACCTCAGACTCCAGACCTCAGACTTTCTACCTCAGACTTCCTACCTCAGACTTCCTACCTCAGTCCCACCCTACTTCGATTTCTGCGATAAACGTGTTGCGCTCTTTCCTGCTGCTTTTGTAGCTTTAGGTTTTTCCTTAACAGGCTCAGGCTTTTTAATAACTGGAGTTTCTACAGGTGCAACAGATGATCCATCAGCTAATGGCTCTGGAGTTGCTTCAGTAAACAATGGCAAATCCTTAATCGTACTAAACCAGTTAATAATCTTCTTCATGTCTGAAGCATAAACTCGTTCCTGATCATGATCTGGAGCAACTTCAACAAAAAAAGCACGGAGAGAACTACCATCCGCAGTTTTTGGATCAGGCAAACTTTTACTTTCCTTCATCTTCAGGAAAATATCGCTAAGTTTCAAATCTGCAGAATCTCCAAAAACAGTAATATCTTCCAAAGAGGCCATCTTGGCAGTACTGATATTTACTACAATCTTATTCTTCTGTTCATCCAGTGTTTCCAAGATAAAGCCAGATTTATTTTGTCCTATCAGCTTAAACAAGCCAGGCTTGCCGGATACAGATACTAATCCTCTTAAATTCATATTTATTTGATATGAGATGTGAGATGTGAGATGTGAGATCTTAACAGACGCTATAAAGGCGTCTCAAATCTCATATCTCATATCTACAATCTATTCTTCAACAATTTCTACTCCCAATATTTTATCACCCTGACGGATATCGTCAACAACATCAACATTTTCAATAACCTTACCAAAACAAGTATGATTACGATCAAGGTGGGAAGTATTTGTGCGACTGTGACAGACAAAAAACTGGGAACCACCTGTATTACGACCAGCGTGAGCCATCGAAAGAACCCCACGATCATGAAACTGATTCTCACCATCAAGTTCACAGTCAATACTATATCCCGGACCACCGGCACCGGTTCCTGTTGGATCTCCGCCCTGAATCACAAAATCATTGATCACGCGGTGAAAAGTAACCCCATCATAATAACCAGATTTTGCCAATTTCAAAAAATTTGCAACAGTATTTGGTGCATCTTTATCATAAAATTGTACGGTCATATCACCTTTCTCAGTTTTAATAATTGCTTTACTCATATATGTTTTATTGTTAATGGAAGACAAAGGTAATTAATTCGCTGAATTGATAAAATTCTTCAATTATCTTCTTCTTTTAATACCTTTAAA
>JBIIRT010000207.1:0-2905 GCA_044341405.1 Daejeonella sp.
TTTATTCTAATTATTTTGGCAATCATTTTTTGTTTCATTCCAGTCCATTGAAAAGATTCAATCTGATATATTTGTACTAAGCGAGCTCAGTTTATTCATTCGATCTATGCAATCCAAAGATTCTATTGTGCGGTGAAATGGCTAAATGGTCTCAAAAGTATTCCAACATTTTTTCTAAAAATTGTAATATCGGTTGACATCAAACATTAATATTTAAAATATGAAATTTAAATCAGTGATTACAGTTGTTATTTTACTGGCATTAAACGTTCAGTGTATTGCACAAATTGCCGGTAAATGGAGTGTAGACAAGGCAATTGCTTGGCAAAAAGAAAATCCATGGATTAATGGTGCCAATTTTATTCCAAGCACAGCAATCAACCAGCTGGAGATGTGGCAAGCTTCCAGTTTTGATCCTCAAACAATCGATCGGGAGCTTGGATGGGCTGAAGGAATTGGGTTCAATACCATGCGTGTATATTTACATAGTCTGGCTTACAAACAAGACCCTTCGGGCTTTAAAAACAGAATGTCACAATACCTCAGCATCGCTGATAAACACAAAATCAAGACAATTTTTGTGTTTTTTGATGACTGCTGGAATAAACTTGGAGTGATCGGAAAGCAACCCGCTCCTAAACCGGGAATACATAATTCAGGCTGGGTGCAGGATCCTGGCGATCCGAATCATAAGGAGACTGAAAATTTTCCGGCACTTGAAACTTATGTGAAGGATGTTCTGAATCATTTCTCTAAGGACAAGCGTATTCTTCTTTGGGATTTATACAATGAGCCAGGCAATTCGGGCAAATTTGATACTTCAATGCCACTTTTAACGAAGGTTTTTGAATGGTCAAGACAGGTTAACCCTGATCAGCCATTATCTGTCGGACTTTGGAGATGGGATTTTGAGAAACTAAATGCCTTCCAGGTTCTGAATTCAGATATTATAACATATCATGATTATGAAGCAGCCGAATGGCATAAAAGAGTATTACAGGTTTTAAAAACCCATGGCAGACCCCTAATCTGTACCGAATATATGGCTAGGACAAATAACAGTACTTTCGCCAACACGATGCCTATGTTGCAAAAAGAGAATATTGGGGCAATAAACTGGGGACTCGTATCCGGAAAAACGAATACAATTTATGCCTGGGATAAACCCATAAAAGATGGTGCCCAACCCGAATTATGGTTTCATGACATTTTCTGGCAGGATGGTAGACCTTATCGGAAAGAAGAAACTGATCTAATCAAAAAATTGAACAAGAAATAAATTCCTAAATCTGATTATTGGCTTAATTTTGGACGCTCATAAGCATTACTGATATTAAGACATGCGCGTCAATTCAATTAATCCTGCAAACGGACAGGTAATTCAATCCTACCAGACCCACTCTTCAAAAGAAGTAGGTGAAATTATTAAACTTACTCAACAAACTTGGGAAAAATGGAGAGATACCACTTTTTTATTACGTTCTGAGTATTTTTGCGCTGCTGCTAAAATCCTTCGGAATAGAAAAGAAGAGCTCGCTATTCTAATGGCACTTGAAATGGGGAAACCCTTGCAAGGTGGCCGCGCCGAAATCGACAAATGCGCAGATGTGTGTGAGTATTATGCAAAAAATGGAGCAAAATTCTTAGAAAATGAAATGGTTGGTACCGATGCTTCAAAAAGCTATGTAAATTTCCAGCCTATTGGAATTGTGCTTGCTGTAATGCCCTGGAATTTTCCTTTCTGGCAGGTTTTTCGTTTTCTTGCACCCGCCCTAATGGCCGGTAATGCAGCATTATTGAAACATGCATCCAACGTTTTCGGCTGTGCCATTGAGATTGAAAAAATCATTATTGAAGCCGGATTTCCTGAAAATCTCATGCGCACACTACTCATCACAGGAAATGAAGTAGAACAGGTGATTGAAAATCCACTGGTTCAGGCTGTAAGTCTTACTGGAAGTACTGAAGCAGGTAAAAAGGTTGCAGCAAAAGCAGGCTCCTTACTCAAAAAATCAGTTTTGGAGCTCGGAGGAAGCGACCCATACCTGATTCTGGAAGATGCTGATATCGAACTGGCTACAGAAAGCTGTGTTAATAGCCGACTGATCAACAGCGGACAAAGCTGCATAGCTGCAAAACGCTTTATTGTTGTAAAATCTATTGAACATCAATTTACTGAACTATTCCGAAAGAAAATGGCAGAAAAAATAATGGGCGATCCAATGGATAAAAAAACTGATATCGGTCCGCAGGCAAGACCCGACCTTCGAAATGACCTTCACCAACAAGTGCTAAAAAGCGTTAAAATGGGTGCTAAATGTATTTTAGGAGGTTCAATTCCTGCAGGTAATCATTCCTTCTACCCTCCCACCATTCTGACTGAAGTTAAAAAAGGAATGCCGGCTTATGAAGAGGAACTTTTCGGACCAGTGGCAGCGATTATTTCCGCAGATGATCAGGAAGATGCCATCCGAATTGCCAATGATACGATATTTGGTTTGGGTGCCGCAGTTTTTACCAGCGATTTAAAGCTTGGTGAAACAATTGCATCACGCTTTCTAGATGCAGGTTCATGCTTTGTGAATGCTATGGTTAAATCCGATCCAAGATTACCATTCGGTGGTATTAGGCAATCAGGATATGGCCGGGAACTTGGAGTATATGGTATCAGAGAATTCGTGAATGTTAAAACAGTCCTTGTTGGAAGCTGAAAGTATAAAGCGGAAAGCTTAAAGCTAATCTCACATCTCACATCTCACATCTCATATCTCAAATCTCAAATCTCATATCTCATATCTCATATCTCACATCTCAAATCTCACATCTCATATCTCAAATCTCACATCTCAAATCTCACATCTCACATCTATCTATAATTTACCCCAACCTGACCATCTGAATACTC
>JBIIRT010000208.1:0-2903 GCA_044341405.1 Daejeonella sp.
GAAGAAACTGAAGAAACTGAATATTTAAAGGACAAAAGAATTCAGGTATCTGTATTTATGTCGCCAATAAATGTTCATGTGAACAGAAATCCAATATCTGGAATTGTAAAATATTTCAAGTATCATCCAGGAAAATTTCTGGTTGCCTGGCATCCCAAATCATCCACAGAAAATGAACGTACTACTGTTGTTATTGAAAACGATAAGGGAGTATCTGTTTTGTTCCGTCAAATAGCGGGAGCACTGGCAAGAAGAATCGTATGCTATTCGAAAGAAGGTGAGACGGCCGAACAGGGAGAGGAATTCGGCTTTATAAAATTCGGTTCGAGAGTAGACATTTTCTTACCTTTGGGTACTGAAATAAAAGTTGGATTAGGTGAAGTCGTAAAAGGTGGAGTTACCGTTCTGGCACATTTAAAGAATTAAATTAACCAATATAAACATGAAGAAATTAACAGGATTTTTAGCGATCACCTTCCTTACAGGAACATTATCTCTAAGTGCTCAGGACCAGCCAAAGCAAAACACCAAACCGGCAGATAAAAAAGAAAGCAAAATGTGTGGCAAGGATTGTAAAATGAGCTGTTGCAAGTCTAAATCAGAAGAAAAAGAGACCAAAGCGCCTGCAAAAAAGAATTAATTTGAGCAAAAATAAAGGAACCGGTCCTATTCAGGCCGGTTTTTTTATTTCTGGAACTTAAACAATCCCTTATAAACCGGCAGGTTCCCTATGGTTGGGTTTTCACCGACCACTTGATATAATCGTGTTTGGTACGGTATAAACACCGACCAGAGGTGAAATTCTGAGCATTTAGAAAAGCTTGTAAACAAAAAAGCCTCCCGAATATTATTCAGGAGGCAATAAACAATATTAAAATTACACTCTTTTAGATTTGATACGAGCAGCTTTACCGGTTAGTTCACGCAGGTAGAATAATTTTGCTCTGCGCACTTTTCCGTGGCTGTTTACGTCAATTTTATCAATATTAGGAGAGTTTATAGGGAAAATACGCTCTACACCTACTCCATTTGACATTTTACGAACAGTAAAAGTTTCATTTACGCCCACACTATTACGCTGGATAACAACACCCTGATAGATCTGGATACGTTCTTTATTTCCTTCGCGAATTTTATAGTGAACACTTACGGTATCACCAGCCTTGAATGCAGGAACTTGCTTTTTAACTGCTGCCTGCTCTTCAACAAATTTTACTAAATCCATGATTTTAAGCTCTTAATTCGATTTTTAGCCAGTAAAAATCGGAGTGCAATATTAGGAAATATTTTTTACTTAAAAAAGTTTGTTTTGATATTTTCCGTTTTTATTTAACTGATTACCTCTTTCAAAGAATTAATGGTACTTATTATTCAAGTAAATCTGGCCTGCGATTTTTAGTCCGCTCCAGAGCCTGCTCATGCCTCCATTCGTTAATAGCAGCCTCATGCCCGCTTAGCAGAATATCGGGCACCTTGTGCCCCTGCCAGTCGGCCGGACGGGTATAAACCGGTGCGTCCAACAGCTCTCCCTGAAAAGAATCTGATAATGCCGACGTTTCATCATTCAATACACCTGGCAACAATCTTACGATACTATCAACCAAAACCGCAGCTGGTAATTCACCACCCGAAAGCACATAATCTCCGATAGAGATTTCCCTTGTCACAAAAATATCCCTGATCCGCTGGTCAATTCCCTTATAATGGCCTGCCAGAATAATCACATTTTTTTTATCAGAAAGTTCATTGGCCATACTCTGATTGAGGGTCTTACCATCAGGTGTCATAAAGATGATCTCATCATAATTACGTTCTGACCTCAGTTTTTCAATGCAGTTTGCAAAGGGCTCTATACTCATCACCATTCCGCTGCCGCCACCATATTGGTAATCGTCAACTGACTTTTGTTTATTGTTTGAATAGTCACGAAGATTATGCACATGAATCTCAGCAAGTCCCTTTTTTTGAGCCCTTTGTAAAATTGAATGGGCAAAAGGACTTTCAAGCAGGTCGGGTAATACGGTAATGATATCGAAACGCATGGTGTAAAGATAGGAAGGAGTATTGAGATATGAGATATGAGATATGAGACAAGAGATGGGAGATAGAAAGGGCTGAATTAATAAAGCGTTTCGAACTGAGAAGCAAAATTAAAATTGCAGGGCCTTGTGATTCCATGACTAAGCTGAGATAGAGTTGCCACGGTGCTGTTTTTTCGAACACGCTACTCAAATTTTGAAGTATTTATAATCAGATAGCGTGAATAAATCCAGAATCTAGGAGTACTGACCTAAATGCAGCCCATGGCATCGAATTAGTAAGGGGTTCATAGATTAAAGCTCATTTCTTCAGCTTATTTATCCATATCAAGGTACCCGTTACCGGCAGACTCGTAGCAATTAAACAGGCCAGAAAATAAAAAATCTTCGAGAACTTTCCATAAACATCACCCACGTGCAAAGCTTTTATGGAGTTTGAAACCCGCTCATTAAGAGGCTTTTCCGAAAAAATCTCTGCTTTAATCAGGGCCGAAGTATATTGATCCAGATAGATTTTATCTGCAGCAACCGGAGCAAAAAATCCTGTTTTTGTTTTATTAACCAGCACAGCTTCCGATGAGTCGGCTGGCATAGTGATAGTCAGATCACCTTTATAATCAAGGACCTTATCAACAGATTTGATATAATCTGTGAGCAATAGTGATCTTGATCCATTAATATTAGAAGTATCTGATTTTGGTAATTCAGGTTTAGGGGCATCTGGAGCCTGGTAGGTACCTAATGTCTTTCTCAGACCGGTTTTGTACCATTCAAATGACCATTGCGGACCAGTGATCCCCATCATAAATAAAAATATGCAGCTGTAAAAACCGAGGCTGTTATGAATATCATGATTCACTCGCT
>JBIIRT010000101.1:0-9701 GCA_044341405.1 Daejeonella sp.
ATCAATCGAAATCAGTTCCAGTTTGCGCTTACGGATCTGACTTATTGCTCTGTTGATGACGATTTGTTTCATCCATAATCCGAAAGTAGTCTCTTGCCTGAAATCGGCGATTCGGGTAAAAGCATCTGTAAATGCCTCCTGCAACACGTCTGCTGCTTCATCCTCATCGTTAACAATGCGCATAGCTATATTGAACATCGCTCTTGAATAGAGTTTGTACAATTCATTCTGTGCCTTCCTACTACCGTTTCTGCATTCAACTACAAGGTTGTAATGCTGATCTACGTAAACAGCTTCCAAATTTTTACGCTTTTCTTAACTGAGAGACGCAGGGATTTTTCCCACGTTGCATCAAGGTAAGGGAAATATTTAATTGGTGGGATTCGCATATGAGGTAAGAGGTCTGAGGTCTGAAATAATTTCATGTTTTGAATGTTGAAATTACTATTGGGATTTGACTTTCAGCATTTTGCCTTTCGCATTATACGCTAATTATCCATCTTGGGCTTTCCGCCTGGGGCGGACCGGGCTCTACGCTACCTGCCTGCCGGCAGGCAGGTAGTTTTTGCCCAGAAATTCCTTTTGAACTGAAAAATCTTTGGGCAAAAAGCTGTCGCTTCGATCCCTAAGCCAACTAAACGCTCTGCTATCAGATTGTGCTTTTAAAATTCAGGGGAATATTATTGTTGTATCCAGCTAAACACTCAACGAGAAAACTAATCTTAATACCATAGACAAATTATTAAATCGACAAATAGAGATCGATTGCCTGAATGGCGTTTTGAAACCTTTCCTCATCCGTTCCTGAAATTAAAGAGTAAGTTGCACCAAGAGCTTTCAGTTCCTTATGCCACACTTCCATGAAATGTTCCCTCATGTGCGGAAAATCACGAAGTGGATCTTCTTCCCAAGGAAGATCAATGTCCATTAATAAATAGAAGTCGTATTTGTGTAGTGGAAGCTCATCAAGAACTTCCTGTGGAGTGCGGCCAAACATATGGTCACTCCAGATCTTGACAGTTATGAAAGTTGTATCACATATCAGAAGACGATTGGCTTGTGAAACCATTTGCTTTTCAAGCTCCAACTGCCCCCGGAACATATTGATCTCATCTTCCCAGGTACATTCAGCGACCAGCTTTTCACAATAACCACGGGCATATTCTGGTACCCAAACCGTATTGTAATGCAAGGCCAATTGCTGGGAAATAGTTGATTTTCCGGTAGATTCCGGACCAACAACCGCTATTTTGATCAATCCATTATTTAAATCCTCAAGTTTCATCATATCGGCTAAACAATCTGATCTTGTCCCATTAAACCTAAGCGAGTATTTTTATAATCCTTACGCCAGTCGCGATAGCCAACGGCTGCAATTACAATATACAAAGCATACATTAACGCAGTAAGATGTAAATCCTTGCTTATATAAACTCCCACATAAATAATGTCCACGAATATCCAGATCAGCCAGTTTTCCAAAACCTTTCGGGCCAGAAATACTTGGGCAACCAGACTGCAGGCTGTGCAGAAACTATCTATAAATGGAAATGAAGCATCAGTTCCCGCGTAAAGGAAATATCCTAATCCCGCAGTAAAAAGAATGATGGCCAATACTGACAGAATAATTTCTTTAAGGCTAATCGATGAAACAGGAACTTTTTGATGTATCTCTTTTCGACTCCAGAAATACCATCCATAAAAGTTCATTACAAGAAAATATACCTGTAAACCCGTATCGGCATATAATTTGGATTCAAAAAAGATGAAGATATAAATCAGAACGCTGATAATCGCAATTGGCCAGTTCCAGATATTATTTTTCGCAGCCAGATAAACACATAAAATACCAGTAATTACCCCCGATGTCTCGAGCAGACTTTGATTTTTAACCCAATCAGTAAGTACAGAAACTAAATACATCAGGCCAAATATAAAACACCCTGACAATAATCTGGCTTCTGCTTACAATTTTACTTGCTTGTATTTGGTGCGGCATTAAAGTCCATACTTGCTTTAATTGTTATATCTGCATTGGTTACGTCACGTTTAACATATTCCAATCTGATACGAACAGTTGATTCTTTGATAAATTCATCAAGTAGAATTGTAGTATCAGCATCGAGCATAATACTGCCACCAATGGTTGATGCTATGTTATCACGTGTTGCAATTAATTGTTCCAGAGAACTATCTCCACGTGAAATATAGATTTTTAACGATTTAAAAACCCCAAAACTTTGACCTGAGGGAAAGGTGGCTTCGAGTTTTACAGTTGATAAGCGTATATCTTTAATAGCCTTGGTATTTGAACCCTGACCTGTAAAAATCTGGTCAAAACTACTTGCCTGACCTGTAACCGATTGTACAACATCAATGCTGCTTGACAATGGAACACTTAAAGTAGCCGTATATGGAAATGTGGATCGCACTATAGATTGAATAGCTGAACATCCACTTAATATTGCGGCACTTAGAATAAAGGCAATAATTGATCTTTTCATGATTGTACGTTTTTAAAATAGTATTTATTCTAATCAATAATGGTTTATAAATTTATGTTAAAACTACATTTCCTTGTACACAAAACTAGTTCCATTACTTGAAAAGCAGCGACAATTTTTACTTAGTTCAAAAAGCTCAGATATAGCCTCTAACAAAATACCTTTTTCATTATTCTTTTCTATTAAAAAAAATAATGAACGTAAAAACAGTCGAAAAATGCATAATATTATATAACTTTGCATCCCGACAAAACAGTCGGTATTTTTGTTCTTCGCAGCATATTTATCTCCTCTTTTGTTAATAATAAAACTAGAACTTTAGAAGAATTATGCCATTAGACACCTCCATCCAATCCATCCTGATTATCGGTTCAGGACCAATCATTATCGGTCAGGCTTGCGAATTTGATTATGCCGGATCCCAGGCTGCACTTTCTTTAAAAGACGAAGGAATTAAGGTCTCTATCATCAACTCTAACCCTGCCACCATCATGACGGACAAGGTTATTGCAGATCATGTTTATCTTCTTCCCTTAAACTGTGAAAGTATTGAACAAATACTTAACGAACAAAAGATTGATGCAGTGCTACCAACTATGGGCGGACAAACAGCTCTTAACTTATGTAAAGAGGCTGAAGAAAGAGGGATCTGGGAAAAATATGGTGTAAGAATAATTGGTGTTGATATTGACGCTATTGAAAAGACAGAAAATCGGGAAGAGTTTCGTAAGCTGATGGTAGAAATTGGAGTTGGAGTTGCCCCATCAAAAATTGCCAATTCTTTCCTTGAAGGTAAAGAAGCCGCACAACTTATCGGTTATCCGCTAGTAATCCGCCCTTCCTACACACTGGGTGGTTCAGGAGGAGGATTTGTTCATAGAAAAGAAGATTTTGATCAGGCATTAAGCCGTGGTCTTCAAGCTTCTCCTACTCATGAGGTTCTTGTAGAAAAAGCAGTTTTAGGATGGAAAGAATTCGAGCTTGAGTTATTAAGAGATGGAAATGATAATGTGATCATCATCTGTGTAATTGAAAACTTCGACCCTATGGGCATCCATACAGGTGATTCAATTACCGTTGCTCCTGCAATGACCCTGAGTGATCGATGTTATCAGGATATGCGTAATCAGGCAATCCACATGATGCGGTCTATTGGTAATTTTGCAGGTGGTTGTAACGTTCAGTTTTCGGTCGACCCGGTTACGGAAGATATCATTGCAATAGAGATTAATCCAAGAGTTTCACGTTCATCCGCATTGGCATCAAAAGCAACAGGTTACCCAATTGCAAAAATTGCATCAAAACTAGCTATCGGCTATAACCTCGATGAAATTGAAAATCAGATCACAAAAACTACTTCTGCATACTTTGAGCCAACCCTCGATTATGTGATCGTTAAAATACCTCGCTGGAACTTCGACAAATTTAAAGGCGCCAATACAGAACTTGGACTTCAGATGAAATCTGTAGGAGAAGTAATGGCTATTGGACGAACATTTATTGAAGCTCTTCAGAAAGCCTGCCAGAGTTTGGAAACAAACCGTTTGGGATTAGGCGCTGATGGCAGACAAAGCCGCAACCTGGAAGAGATCATGCACAGTCTGGAGCACCCAAGCTGGGATCGATTATTCCATGTTAAGGATGCCATGAGTCTGGGAGTTCCGCTGGAATCCATCCGCAAAATTACCCATATTGATAAATGGTTCTTGGTTCAGATCCTTGAACTGGTTAATTTAGAAGCTGAGCTTAAACGCTATTCATTAAATAATATCCCTGCAGATTTCTTTAAAACCTTAAAACAAAAAGGTTATGCCGACGCTCAAATTGCATGGCTGCTAGGAAATGTAACGGAGGATGAGGTGTATGATCGAAGAAAAGAACTGGGAATTAACCGCGTGTACAAAATGGTTGATACCTGTGCGGCAGAATTCCCGGCACAAACACCCTATTATTACTCAACTTTTGAGGATGAGAATGAGTCTGTTGTCAGCGACAAGAAAAAGATTATCGTCCTTGGATCTGGCCCCAACCGTATTGGGCAGGGAATAGAGTTTGACTATTCCTGTGTTCATGGATTATTGGCAGCAAAAGAAACCGGATTTGAAGCGATTATGATTAATTGTAATCCTGAAACGGTTTCTACTGATTTCAACATGGCCAATAAGTTGTATTTCGAACCGGTTTTCTGGGAACATGTACGGGAAATTATTGAACTTGAAAAACCTGAGGGTGTAATCGTTCAGCTTGGCGGACAAACTGCTTTAAAAATGGCTCAAAAGCTGCATGAAAAAGGCATCAAAATCATCGGTTCCTCTTTTGACAGCATGGACATCGCTGAAGACCGTGGGCGATTCTCAGACCTTTTGAAAGAAATGGATATTCCTTATCCTTTGTATGGAGTTGCCGAAAGTGCTGAGGAAGCAATTGAAGTAGCTCATAAAGTTGGTTACCCAGTTCTGGTCCGTCCGAGTTATGTATTAGGCGGTCAAGGCATGAGCATCGTGATTAATGATGAAGACCTTGAAAAAGCAGTTGTTAAATTACTAAGAAACCTTCCGGGAAATCGCGTACTGATCGATCATTTCCTGGACCGAGCAGAGGAAGCGGAATCTGATTCTATTTCAGATGGTGATGATTGCCATATCATTGGTATGATGGAGCATATTGAACCTGCAGGAATTCACTCGGGTGATTCTTATGCTGTATTGCCTCCATTTAACCTCTCCAAAAAGGTAACCGATTTAATGGAGGAGTACACCAAAAGGATTGCAAAAGCATTAAATGTAAGGGGCTTGTTAAATATTCAGTTTGCTATAAAGGATGAAAAGGTATATGTGATTGAAGCCAACCCAAGGGCATCCAGAACTGTTCCTTTTATTGCCAAAGCTTACGATGTTCCATACATCAATATCGCTACAAAGATTATGCTTGGCACTAATAAACTGAAAGACTTTACCATTGTTCGCAAACTGGAAGGGTATGCAATTAAGGAACCAGTATTCTCTTTCGATAAGTTCCCTGAAGTTAAAAAGGAATTAGGTCCTGAAATGAAATCAACCGGTGAAGCTATACGTTTTATACGTGATTTAGAAGATCCCTATTTCAGACATCTGTACAAAGAGAAATCGATGTACCTTTCTAAATAAGATGAAAGCTAAAAGCTGAATTGCTAAAGCTAAAAGATTAAAAAAGGCCTGCAGAATTAATCTGTGGGCCTTTTTTATTTTCAAGTTTTGGAATAAGGAATTTTATTATGGTAGGATCAGTAACAATATAGAGAATAATACTGTCAGATTTTTTGCAGCTATTTACTATCTTGTGTACTAAACCTACCAAAAAAAGTTTTAAATAATTAACCATTCATGAATAAATTGAACATCGATCTGTCCAACGAATCAAGTTTGAAAATTGGACTTTTTGGCATCGGTCTGGATACCTATTGGCCACAGTTTGAAGGTTTGAAAGATCGTTTGGAGGGCTATTTAAATACAGTCGGACAAAAACTGTCTGATATCCATCCTACAATAGTTAACGCCGGACTTGTAGATAATCCTGATAAAGCCTTTAAGGCAGGGAAATTATTTAAAACTGAAGATGTAGATCTGATATTTCTATATGTCACTACGTATGCCCTTTCATCAACTGTTTTACCGGTAGTTCAGCGAGCCAAGGTTCCTGTCATTATTCTAAATCTTGCTCCTGAGGCCTCAATTGATTACGCTTCCTTTAATTCGATGAGCGACCGAACCAAAATGACCGGTGAGTGGCTCTCCTATTGTTCGGCCTGCTCCGTACCTGAAATCGCGAATGTATTTAACAGAGTAGGAGTTAAATTCCATCAGATCACCGGAATGCTGCACGATGATGAATTATGCTGGAATGAGGTAAAAGAATGGGTCCAGGCTGCCAAAGTAGCTAATATCATGGCGTACAATCGTTTGGGATGTATGGGCCATTACTACAGCGGCATGCTGGATATTTACACAGATCTTACTCAGCAATATGCTCACTTCGGAGGCCATATTGAACTTATCGAGGTAGAAGAACTGGCAAGCCTGAGAAAAACGGTGAGTAATGAAGAATTGAACGAACGCCTGAAGCTTTTCAATGATACCTTTGATGTACAATCTGATTGCCCTCAAGACGAGCTGCGCAAAGCTGCGATCACCTCTGTTGCCCTAGATAAACTGGTTACAAAACACAAGCTTGGTTCAATGGCCTACTATTACAAAGGCACAGGAAATATTGAAAATGAAGAAGCGATATCTTCTATCATTTTAGGCAATTCACTACTTACTGCAAATGGGATCCCTGTTGCAGGTGAATATGAAATTAAAAACGTTCAGGCAATGAAGATTATGGATTCATTTGGTGCAGGTGGCTCATTTACTGAATACTATGCAATGGACTTTAAAGATGATGTAATCCTCATGGGACATGATGGCCCGGGTCATATTGCCATTGCTGAAGGTAAAACCAGAGTGCGACCACTGCATGTTTTTCATGGAAAAGTAGGTCAAGGCGTATCGGTGGAGATGATGGTAAAAAATGGTCCGGTGACGCTGCTTTCTGTAGCAGAAAAAAAGGGGGGCGGACTAATGTTCTTGGTAGCGGAAGGTGAATCAGTGGCGGGTCCGATCCTTCAGATAGGTAACACTAATAGCAGGTATAAATTCCCAATAGGAGCGAGAAACTTTGTGAATAACTGGAATAGTTATGGTCCTGCTCACCATTGTGCCGTTGGAATCGGACATATCAGTTCAAAAATTGAAAAGCTTGGTCAATTATTGAATATGGAGGTGGTTAAGGTGTGTTAAATATGTTTTTCGAACAAAAATTTTTAATAAAAAAGGAGCTATCCACATAAAAGATAGCTCCTCTTAAATATCCTTAAGGAAAATTAGTTTATCACCACAACACCCTTTGCTTCAAAAGCCAGTTGTTCCTTCGGACTTATAATTGCAGCAATCTCTGCTTCAGTCTTTCCAGCATCTTTGGCATAATGCCTAAGTTTTTCAATGGAAGTAGTATCAGTATAAGCAAAGCCATCTAGTACGACTTCTTTGCCTCCTAAATCTTTTGGTACAAAAATCTTGTAATCTTTAAAAGTGACTCTCATCTCATCGCCATTTTCAAGGGTCATGGTCATCCAGCAGCCTTTTTCCTGACATACCTCTTTCACAACACCCTTGATTTTCATGTCCCTTTTACGTTCACCCTTCATTTCAGTTTGAATTGATGCCAGTTCAATTACCTGATCATTTTTTACAGAATCACCAAAATAAGCAGTGCCTTTTACAATTTCGATTGCTTGGGTTTCAGTTTTCGGACTATTGCACGATGCAAGTATAGCAAGAGCAATAACAGAGAGTATCATCTTATTCATAATTGATATAGAGTTTATACAAAATTGACAATAAAAATTGTGATTATCCATTTATGGCAGAATAATCGCTCTCCTAGGTCTGATGTAGGAGGTCAGATGTCAGAAGTAGGAGGTCTGAATTCAGACATCAGATCTCAGACTTCAGTCCTCAGACTTCAGTCCTCAGTCCCACCTACCCAAACAAAGCATTAAATACTTCTTCAACCTTTGCTACGGTTTTGATTTTTATTTTATACTTCTGCCATTCAGGTTCCGTTTTTACGCCACGGCCAGCGGGCAGATTATATTTGGAAATAAAAATTTGTTCAAAGCCAAGTTTTTCGGCTTCAGCAATCCGCTGTTCAATTCTGTTCACAGCCCTGATCTCACCGGATAAACCTACTTCTGCTGCAAAACAGATTTTAGAATCCACAGGCATATCCTCATGTGAAGAAATTATCGCAACGACAACAGCCAGATCTATTGCAGGATCTTCAACTCTTAGTCCGCCTGCAATATTCAGAAATACATCTTTGGCACTCAACTTAAAACCACATCGCTTTTCCAGAACTGCAAGCAGCATGTTTAATCTCTTCGTGTCAAAGCCGGTTGCAGACCGCTGAGGCGTTCCGTAAGCCGAGACGCTAACCAATGCCTGGGTTTCAATAAGCATAGGCCTGAGGCCCTCGAGCATCGCCGAAATGGTGATGCCACTAAGTGGTTCATCTCTTTGCGAAAGCAGAATTTCCGAAGGATTAGATACTTCTCTTAGTCCGCTACCCTGCATCTCATAAATACCCAACTCTGACGCAGAGCCAAAACGGTTCTTAACCGCCCGTAAAATCCGGTAAACATGATGCCTATCACCTTCAAACTGCAAAACAGTATCAACCATATGCTCCAGAATCTTCGGTCCGGCAATCATTCCATCCTTGGTAATATGTCCGATTAGAAATACAGGAGTACCGCTTTCTTTTGCGAAGCGAAGCAACTCGGCAGTACATTCCCTTACCTGTGAAACACTACCCGGGGTAGATTCAATATGGGCAGAATATAAGGTTTGTATGGAATCAATAACAAGCAGATCGGGTTGCAAAATTTCGATCTGTTTGAAAATATTTTGAGTAGAAGTCTCCGTAAGAATGTAAGTATCAGCTGAACCAGCATTTTTGAGACCTGAAGGATTTAAAAGCCTTTCTGCCCGCATCTTGATCTGTTGCTCACTTTCCTCACCAGATACATAAAGTACTTTTAACCCTGGTAGATTGAGGGCTACCTGGAGCATAAGAGTAGATTTACCAATACCCGGTTCACCTCCAATCAATATGATAGATCCGCTTACTATTCCACCGCCCAATACCCGGTTTAATTCTTTGTCGGGAGTAATCAAACGATTCTCTTCAGAATAAACAATTTCATGAATAGCTGCAGGTTTATTGGAACGCTGGGTACTGCTAGAACCACTCTTCCAGTCGGGAACAGAAGCCCCTGCTTTTTCTATTATTTCTTCTACAAAAGTGTTCCATTGGTTACAGGAGGGGCATTTCCCTAACCATTTTGCAGATTCGTATCCACAACTCTGACAGAAATAAGCTGAACGGGTTTTAGCCATAGGATAAATGTGCAAATTAGCAAATTAGCAAATGTGAGAATTAACAGATCTAAATTAGTAAATGTGCAGATTTAATTTCGTCTGAACATTTGCTAATTTGCTAATTTCCTCATCACTAGTGTCCGGGGAACTTTAAATTGTAAAATAAAAGATCAAATTCTTAGCTCATAATTATTATCTCTACTTTTCCTGCAGCAGAAAAGTAGCAAAATGCCGCCGC
>JBIIRT010000209.1:0-2891 GCA_044341405.1 Daejeonella sp.
AGATGTTGAGAAACGTACTCTTAAAAGTGGATCGATTTGAGCAACAAGTTCTAAAAGTCTGGCAAAGTTTAGAGACTCAACCCGGCCCTCTCCGAAGGAGAGGGAGTCATTGAGCATTTCCGGCTCCCCTCCCCCCTGGAGAGGGGTTGGGGGTGAGGCCGTGCCGTCCCATTTATAAGAATCTACATTCTGACCAAGCAACGTTACTTCACGGTAGCCATATTCAAATAATTCTCTGGCTTCCTGTATAATAGTTTGTGGATCTCTACTTCTTTCTCTACCCCTAGTGAATGGAACCACGCAAAAAGAACACATATTGTCGCATCCGCGCATAATCGAAACAAAAGCTGAGATGCCATTGCTGTTCAATCTTACCGGACTTATATCTGCGTAAGTCTCTTCTCTGCTTAAAAGTACATTTACGGACCGTATTCCTTCATCTGCTTTATTGATCAGATTTGGCAAATCACGGTATGAATCAGGACCAATAACTATATCGACAAGTTTCTCTTCTTCCAGAAATTTTGATTTTAAACGCTCAGCCATACATCCCAGAACACCAATTGTCATGCCCGGACGCTTATTTTTTGCAGCTCCAAATTCCCGCAAACGATTTCTTACCCTTTGCTCTGCATTGTCGCGGATTGAGCAGGTATTTATAAAAATGACATCTGCTTCTTTATATTGCGCTGTTGTTTCAAAACCCATATCCTGCATAATTGATGCAACAATCTCGCTGTCAGAGAAATTCATAGCACAACCATAACTTTCGATATAAAGTTTTCGCCCTTTGTGTTGACCATTGCTTTCTAACAACAAAGCTTCACCCTGCCGCGATTCATCATGCAAGGTGGTTTCTGATGGATTCTTTAAGTTTATAGGGCGCTCAAACATTTTTCAAATAATTAACTACAAAAGTATGATTTTTTCTCCAAAATGACAATTTGGCAGAGGTTCTTTTTGCTTCGCAGCTATTCTTTTTAAATTGTACTGACATATCAGATATTCTTATTAACCTAAAAGATTAAGGCTAACTTAGCTTCGAATGGAAATAGTTTATGGTTTTAAATAGTAGCAAATCATTATTTCGAAAGTGGGTCTTCTTGCTGTTCATGATACCTTTGATTCTGGGTATCATTGGTGCTGTATATTTAAATTATTATTGGAAACCTATTTTAACACAAAGGATTAAAGAGTCTATCGAAAAATCTACAAATGGTTTATATCGTATAGAATTTCAAAACATTCGGCTGAATTTTATCACCGGAAGATTAAATGTCTCCGATATCAGGTTCATGCCTGATACACTGGTTTATGAAAAGATGAAGCTGGACAGTATCGCACCCAGGCATTTGTATGAAGTTGAAATAGATGAACTGATTTTAAAAAGAATCAAGCCATGGAAGATATATTCTTCAGGTAAACTTGAAATCAGTGCTATTGAAATTGACAAACCATCTTTAAAGATGGTGTTTTTCAAAACAAATAATTTAAAAATATCCTCTCAAGAAGATCCAAAAACAGCTTATCAACATCTTGCCCCTTATTTGAATTCTGTTAAAATTGGAAGTATAATTTTTAAAAATGCGGATTTTAAGTATGTAGATCGAAGCGCAATTGGGGGGAATAGAATAACTGAGATCAAAGACCTATACCTCAGGATCAGTGATTTATTGATTGATTCCGCATCACAGTTTGATCGATCCCGACTGTATTATACCAAAGATATTTATGCTGAACTACTTGGCTATAAGATGCAGACTGAAGACGGAAATTATAATCTTCAATTCAGTGAATTTAAAGCCTCTACTGCTGGCAGATATGCTCATATAAAAGGAATTCGCCTCTTGCCAAAATTTTCAGAAATGGAGTTTTCAAAAAGGTTTAAGTTTCAGAAGGAGCGGTATTCTGCATATTTTGAGGATATTCAATTAAACAATATAGATTACGAGGCGTTAAACCGCGATAGAAGACTGATTGCTTCTTCCTTGCTTTTTAAAAAAGGTGATTTGTCGGTATTTTTGCATCGTGGAATGCCCGATTCAATCAGAGATAAGGGAGTTAATTTTCCTCAGCTAGTGTTAAGGCGATTGAAGCTTGATACAACTATTGACTCAGTATTTTTCAAGGATACTCATGTTAACTATTCTGAGTACAACCCCAACTCCAAAAGAAAGGGGACCTTGTCTTTTGGAGCAATCAATGGTAGCATTTTCAATGTGACCAATGATTCACTCAATCTGATTAAAAATAAATTCAGCATAGTGAAGTTGACCGCTCTTTTAATGAATCGTGGCCGTTTTGATGTGGCAATGAAATTCAATTTACCAGATCCAGCAGGAGCATTCGACTTTTCTGGGAAGCTTGGAAAACTTGATGCAGAAATGTTTAATTCTGCAATCAGGCCTTTATCGCTTATTGAGATAAAATCTGGGGATATAAATCAGATGATTTTTAAGGGCAATGGAAGTATCAATGGCGTTAGAGGTAGCTTGACCTGTTATTACAATGATTTAAAAATTACTCTTCTAGAAAAAAGTCAAAATTCAAGCCGCTTAAAGAGAAAAAGTATTGCCTCTATTTTTGCAAATATTTTAATAATTAAAGACGATAATCCTGAGAGGGGAAAGGTGGTGCGTAGGGGACTATTTAATTACGCCCGACCTGACCGTTCTTCATTTTTAAATATGATATGGAAGGGATTTGCACAAGGGCTGTTGTATACAATTGGATTTGATGCTGCCACTCAAAGAGAAATAGCCATGAGGCTGCGCAAGATGGAAATTGAACGAATTAACAGAGAAGAAAGACGCGACGAAAGAATTAAGAAACGTGATATTCGAAGAA
This sequence comes from Daejeonella sp., assembly GCA_044341405.1. Taxonomy (GTDB): domain Bacteria; phylum Bacteroidota; class Bacteroidia; order Sphingobacteriales; family Sphingobacteriaceae; genus Daejeonella. The sequence goes on from JBIIRT010000209.1 coordinate 2,848, forward strand.
TGAACAGGTCCGGATCCGGGTCAAGCCCGGACTGACAAGCCTGG
>JBIIRT010000102.1:0-9654 GCA_044341405.1 Daejeonella sp.
GTCGGTCATACGTGGCAATATAAATAGCAATACCACCATAATCGGAAATGCGAAAATATTATACACTGCAGAAATTTTTCCTCGTTTCTGTTCTTCCTCAAGAGAGTTTCTTAGCACGAGATAAGCTAAATAAACAAGCAAGGCTATTGCTGCACTATTTTGTTTAGGATCATTACTCCAGGCTTCACCCCAGGTATATTTTGCCCAGACAGCACCGGTAACCAACCCCAGAATACCGAAAACGATTCCAACATTGGCACTTTCGACAGCCATCAGATCATCATTTTCATTAGCTGAATTCAGATAGCGTATGCTGTAAATGAAGGAAACGGTTAATATGACAATCATGGCAAACCACATTGGCACATGGAAATGAATGTTCCGGATGGTTTCGTTTAAGATTGGCTTTGCAGGCACATCAAATAAAAACCCCGCAATAATTGAGTACAGCACAAGAACCGTGGCCAAAATTTTCCACCAGTTTTTATTCATAATGTTCTTGAATTAATCCTTCCAAAGGTAAGGAAATAACAATAAAGAAGTAGTGATTACGATGATATTTATGGCAATTAGTACTCCAATTTCATCATAAGATACCGAGCGATCCAGACCGTCCATTGCGTTTTTCGACAACTTGATCAGAACTACCAGAAGAGGAATTATTACCGGAAAACTTAAGATGGCCATAAGTCCTCCTGCATTATTTGCTTTAGAAGCAATTCCTGAGATCATAGTAAACACAGACGCGAAACTAATGCTGCCCAACAATACAGCAAAAAAATAAAATAGTGGATCTCCTAACAGATTTTTAAATACCAGAGTATAAAAACCCAGTGCAATTGCTGAGAGAAGAAGCATCAGAAAGATATTATAAATGATCTTGGAAATGATGATCGCCTGCGGACTAGTAATTGTATAGTAATAAAGCTGTCTGCCTTTACTTTCTTGAATAAAACTTTTTGTAATGGCGTTCACAGAAGCGAAAAGCATAATGATCCAGAAGAGGGCGTTCCAGGTTGGCGGACTTGTAATGTCGCGAAAAGCCAGATAACATACAAAAACGGTTGATACTACATAAAGTAAAATGCCGTTCAATGCATATTTTGAACGCCACTCCAGCATGATTTCCTTACGGATCAGAAATTTAACCTGATTCAATAAATCCATTTCAACAAATATAGAATTTGCTTTTCAGTTTCGGGTATTCAATCCTCTGCAATAAATGAAATGGATATTTGTTCTTATTTTGCATGATGTTTTTTTCAATGCTTGATAGCCCTATCGGACAAATGGTCATTGAGGCCAACGAAAATGAAATTTGTTCCATAAATTTTCCTTCGAAAATTCCTGTAGAGTATCCCAATAAATGGTCTGAAATGGCTAAAGAGCAGTTTAAAGAGTATTTTGAGGGGAAAAGAAAGGAATTCGATTTTCCGATGGCTCAAGCCGGGACTGATTTTCAGCAAAAGGTGTGGGAAGAACTCAGGAAAATCGATGCCGGTACACCCATTAGCTACGCTGCACTTGCAAAACGAATGAAAAACCCATTGGCAATACGTGCTATAGCATCAGCTAACGGCCGAAATAATCTGATGATAGTCATTCCATGCCACCGCGTAATTGGCAGCAATGGTGATCTAGTTGGATTCTCGGCAGGATTATGGCGTAAAAAATGGCTGCTCGAACACGAAGCTACAATGAGCTCTACGGGGCAGATCAGTTTAACATTCTGAAAGCCTCAGAGCCTGTCATTGCGGACCTGTTCCGCAATCAGTCCGGACTTGATCCGGACCTCGGTGCCAGTTCAACATGATACCGTACCAGATCATCTATTGGAGAACGAATGATCTTACCCACTTTCATACCGTACTCTATTGCGGTCTCCTCAAGTACATTTCTGAAATTATATCCTACAGAACCAATACAGTTAAAAGTATGATCCTTATAGTTTGGATAATGTGTAACCAGATTTTCGAAAAAATCAACAAAAGAAGTTTTTACGATATTTCTTGAGTACTCAGCATGAACATTATTATCATAAACGAACTTGGCAAAGCTGGCACAAAAACGATTAGCCAGTGGCTTGGTATAAACGTTATCCGTTATTTCATCCGGAGTTAGTTTATATGTTTCCCAAAAACGTTCTCTAACTACTTCAGGCATATAACCCCTTAAATAATCCGTGAGAAGCTTTTTACCAATATAACAACCGCTGCCCTCATCACCTAGTATGTACGCAGCAGAATCGATGTTAAGAGAAATATCTTTGCCGTTATAGAGTCCGGTATTTGTTCCTGTTCCTAAAATAGCAGCAAAACCACTATCCAAGCCAAGCAATGCCCGGGCTGCAGCAAGAAGGTCATGACCAACATATACACTGGCATTATTAAATACTGCAGACAAAGCCTCTTCAACTACCTGCACCTTATCTTCAGTGGAGCAGCCTGCACCATAATAATTCACTTCAAGAATGTCAGAAAGATCGAGATCACTTGGTAATCCTTTTTTAAGTGAATTAATTATATATTCAGCACTAACAAAATATGGGTTATATCCTTCGGTGTTAAAATAGATTTTTTGACCAGATTTATTTAATAAACACCAATTAGTCTTGGTAGACCCTCCATCTGCAATAACGATCATAGTCTTATAATTTTTTAAAAAGATAAATGTATGAATTTATACTAATTGTCAAGAGTGCACAATAAATTATCGGAGCGATCTTGTAATTTTCAATGGCAATGAAGATAATTTGAATAAAATGTTGAATCCGAGAAAAATAATTCCTTATGACAAGGATAAAATATAATTTTAGGCATGAATGAAAATAAAATGATTGTTGATCTGCGAAGTGATACTGTTACGCGGCCAACACCTGGAATGCTGGAGGCCATGAATAATGCCAAAGTTGGAGATGATGTATTTGAAGAAGATGAAACTGTTAACGCATTACAGAACAAATTAGCGACAATTTTTGGTATGGAAGATGCACTTTTTTGTCCATCCGGAACAATGACCAACCAGATTGCAATTAAACGTTTCACCAATCCGATGGAAGAAGTGATTTGCGATGAAACAGCGCATGTCTATCGTTATGAGGGCGGGGGGATTGCATATAACTCGATGGCATCTGTCCGTTTGTTATACGGTGACAGGGGTAGGCTAAATGCCGATTTGATAGAGCCTCATATCAATCCAGATAATGTTCACTATCCAAAAACGAGTCTGGTTGTCCTTGAAAATACCGTAAATCGCGGTGGAGGAAGCTTTTACTCAATAGATCAGATTGAACCTATTTATCATCTTTGTCGCTTAAAAAATATTTCCCTACATCTTGATGGAGCCAGAATCTTTAACGCTTTAACTGAGTCGGGGGATGATCCAAAGGAATATGGGAGAATGTTTGATGGGATATCCGTTTGCTTATCAAAAGGACTGGGTGCCCCTGTAGGATCTGTACTTTTAGGAAGCAGTGAAACCATTTACCATGCAAGGAGGATACGAAAAGTATTGGGAGGTGGATGGCGACAGGCCGGTTATCTGGCAGCGGCCGGAATTTATGCCCTCGATCATCATATTGATCGCTTGAAAACAGATCATACGAACGCTAAAATATTAGCAGAAACACTAATCAGTTTGCCATTTGTAAGTAGTATTATGCCTGCAGATACGAATATTGTAATCTTTGAACTCCATAAAAAGTATAATCCGGATGAGTTTGTTGAAAAATTAAAACATCATGGAATAAAGTGTAATACATTTGGTAAACAAATGATCAGGTTCGTAACCCACCTGGATATCAGTGACGATCATATTGGCTACACTATTGATGTTTTGAGGAAATTCCACTAATCTGATTTAAATCTAATTATCCAAAATAGTGTAGCATCTAAATAAATACATTTGTATATGGAAAAGATTCTGATTGCCAACCGAGGAGAGATTGCACTACGTATTATGCGTTCAGCCAGGGAAATGGGAATCAAAACTGTGGCTGTATTCTCTGAAGCTGACCGCAATGCATTACATGTAAGATATGCTGATGAGGCTGTTTGTATCGGACCGCCCCCCTCTTCTCAGTCCTACTTATTAGGAGACCGAATAATAGAAGCATGCCTCAAAACTGGAGCTAAAGGTATTCATCCTGGGTACGGCTTTCTTTCTGAGAATGCTGCATTTGCAAGAATGGCTAAAGAAGCCGGACTTATTTTGATCGGGCCATCTCCAGAAGCCATGGAAATCATGGGAAATAAACTATCGGCTAAGGCTGCCGCAATGAAGTATAACATTCCTATGGTTCCTGGAACCGAAGAAGCAGTTACTGATATCCAAGTCGCACAAAAAAAAGCACAGGAAATTGGCTTTCCAATTCTTATAAAAGCGGCTGCAGGTGGAGGTGGAAAAGGCATGCGGATTGTCGAAAGGCAGTCTGAGTTTGTAGAGCAAATGGACCTGGCTGTGTCTGAAGCATTATCTTCATTTGGAGATGGTTCTGTATTTATCGAACGTTATGTTTCTTCACCTAGGCATATAGAAATTCAGGTTCTAGGTGATAATTACGGCAATATCGTGCATTTGTTTGAACGGGATTGTTCAATTCAAAGGAGGTACCAGAAGGTTGTTGAAGAAGCCCCTTCGTCAGTTTTGAGTGAAGAATTGAGACAAAAAATGGGTGAATGTGCAGTAAATGCTGCAAGATCCTGCAATTATATTGGAGCCGGAACAGTTGAATTTATTTTGGATGAGAACCTTGATTTTTTCTTTCTTGAAATGAATACACGCTTGCAAGTTGAACACCCGGTTACAGAAATGATAACTGGTGTAGACCTTGTAAAAGAACAAATAAAAATTGCAAGGGGTGAGAAATTAAGTTTTAAGCAGGAAGACCTTAAAATAAGAGGTCATGCTATGGAATTAAGAGTTTATGCTGAAGATCCGGCAAATAATTTCCTACCTGATATTGGCAAGCTTCAAACCTATATCACTCCCAAGGGCCCGGGTGTACGCGTGGATGATGGATTCGAACAAGGTATGGAAATACCTATATATTATGATCCTATGATTGCTAAGCTGGTCACTTATGGAAAGGACCGTACGGAAGCCATAGAACGAATGATCAGAGCAATTGACGAATACCAAATTACCGGAATTCAAACTACGCTTAGTTTTGGGAGATTTGTTATGCAGCATGAAGCATTTATCTCAGGGAACTTTGATACCCATTTTGTAGGTAAGTATTTTCTTCCTGAATATTTAGGGGATGAAAATGAAGATGAAGCCATGATAGCTGCATTAATTGGAGCTGAGCTTATGGCACCAAGTAGTACAGGCATCGCAAAAAACACCAATCAAACTTCGAGATCATCATCATGGATGAAAAATAGAAAATCGTATTAAACTTGACACTATAAATTATGTTTACAGGTATAATAGAGACAGTGGGAACAGTTTCCAGCTTAAAAAAAGACCGGGATAACCTCCAAATGATCATTCAATCTGAGCTTTCAAACGAATTGAAGATCGACCAGTCTGTTTCACATAATGGTGTTTGCTTAACTGTAGTTGCAATAGGTTTGGGTACCCATACTGTAACTGCTATAACTGAAACATTGAACAAAACAAACCTGGGTAAACTCAAAGAAGGTGATCAGGTTAATCTGGAACGATGTATGCAGATAAATGGCAGGCTTGACGGGCATATTGTGCAGGGTCATGTTGACCAAACTGGTATTTGCACAGCATCAATTGAAAAAAATGGCAGCTGGGAATATACCATTAGCTATGATCCTTCTGTTGGAAACATTACCGTTGAGAAGGGTTCAATCTGTGTTAACGGAATAAGTCTGACAGTTGTTAACTCCAGAAAGGATTCTTTTTCTGTTGCAATAATACCCTACACGTATGAAAATACCAACATGCAAAGCCTAAGGGTTGGTGACACTGTAAATCTGGAATTTGATATTATTGGAAAATATGTTGCCCGATTAGCCCTTCAAAAAGATGGGGGATGGGAGAAATGAGATGGGAGATAGGAGAGTCGAAACCATCGTAATTTCAATCAAAAACAATTCCTTGAGAAAATAAGCAAGATAGTCTACCGGGTTTATTGCAAATGCTACTTTACCCGTGCTGCCCGTCCTTTTGAAAAACAACACCGGGTATAATAAACCTTGCCGGAGGAGGTCCCAGCTGTCGCTGGAATGACAACGATTTCTTGCCGGAACTACCCTGAAGGAAAGGGCTGAACTTACCTATAACACGCAGGTATTGCTTTCAAAAATAAAATTATGGTTGTTTCAGAGTACTATCAGAGGAATTATAATCTCTGTCTGTAGAATTTCCGAAACTTCATCATAGCATTGATTCTAAAAGAAATCGAGTATGAGTAAATTAAATTAGGCTGTATTTTTTAAAGAAATCTTTAGGTAAAAAGAAAAATGGCTGTGAAAAAGATAACCCTCATAAAAACCTCCGAGATGGTTTAACAATTAAATAGGGTTGATAGAACAAGGAGCTATGATTCAGGAAAATAATCAAAATTTCAAACTCTCATCAGACATCTGATATCCGACATCAGACAACAATCCTATTCTATTGCCTTCCCCTTCATTGCTGACGAAATTGCGGTGTTCATCAATCGCTCAGCAAATGGTCTAGTAAATTCATTAAGTTCATCAATACTTTTATGAATAAGGTCCTTATCTCCGGAGTTGAGAGAAGATTTTAGAGCGCTAATTAATTTATGAGTATCATCTGCTTCTTGTTCAGAAACTTGTGCACCATTCTTTTCTAAAAATCGCTCAACTGTATAAACCATTTGTTCCCCTTCAGTGCGGGCTTCTATTATCATTCTTTTACTTACGTCCTCTTTAGCATTCTGAATACTGTCTAAAAGCATTTTTTCAACCTGCTCATCGGTGATACCATAAGTTGGTTTCACTTCAACTTCCTGTTTAACCCCTGATCTCAGTTCAACAGCCTCAACGGTTAATATTCCATCAGCATTCAATCTGAAATTAATATCAACTTTTGGAAAACCTGCAGGCATCGCTGGAATTCCTTTCAGTTCAAATTCAGCTAGTTTCCGATTTTCAGACACAAGATCCCGCTCGCCCTGATAAACAGAAATTTTCATATTGATTTGCCCGTCTATAGAGGTAGTATATTGTCTTCCAGCTTTAGTAGGCACCTTTGCGTTCCGAGGTATAATCACATCCATAAGACCGCCCATGGTTTCAATACCTAGAGAAAGTGGCGTAACATCCAACAAAAGAATATCCTTTCTGTTTCCGGCTAGAATATCCGACTGAATGGCAGCCCCTAATGCAACTACTTCATCAGGATTGATTTGATCATGAACCTCTTTCCCAAAAAATATTGCCACCATTTGTTTAACCAATGGTGTGCGCGTTGAACCTCCAACCATTACAACTTCTTGGATATCACTTGTATTTAGGTCTGCATCTTTCAATGCATTTTTACAGCAAGTTATTGTTTGATCAACAAAGGAAAGGATTAGCTCTTCAAATTTATGTTTAGTTATTGCGCAAGGAATATTATCAACAAAACCATTAAAGATATTCTGAGTGCTTAATACCTTTTTTGCCTCCTCAGCTTTCAATCGCAGTGCCTGACTCAGTGAAGATGTCATTACCTCATCACCCAATTGATTCTGCTCAATCCAGTAATTAACAATTGCACTGTCGAAATCATCTCCACCTAAAAATGTATCTCCATTTGTTGAAAGGACTTCAAAAATTCCGTTCTGAATTTTTAAAATTGATACATCGAACGTTCCGCCTCCCAAATCATAAACAGCAATAATTTTTTCTTCTTCCGGATCCAGGCCTATACCGTAAGCCAAACTTGCAGCTGTTGGTTCATTCACGATTCGCAAAACATCGAGCCCGGCAAGTTTACCTGCATCACGGGTTGCCTGGCGCTGACTATCATTAAAGTATGCAGGAACAGTAATTACTGCACGATTTACTGCAGTTTTTAAGGCGTGCTCAGCCCTTTCCTTCAATTCTTTCAATATCATTCCCGAAAGTTCAATCGGCGTAAAATAGTTATCTCCTACTTTTATCTTGACTAGACTTTCACTGTTATCGTCTATGATTTTATAGGAGAATAAATCGCTGTGTTCTTGAACATCTTTAAAAGAGCGGCCTAAAAGACGCTTTACGGAAAAAATTGTATTTTGAGGATCAGAAATTAAATATTCTTTCGCTTCATTTCCTATTATAAGTCCGCCCCCTGTTTGGAAATGAACTACTGAAGGCACTAATACACCTTTACCTGTATCATTTATTACCTGTGGCTTTCCCTCAGGATTAATAAATGCGACTAGGCTATTCGTTGTACCCAAATCAATCCCAACAATTACTTCTTCCTTCTGTACAGAACCGGTTGCAATATTAATAGAAACTTTAGCCATAATTGCTGATCAACAATGCGCAAAGGTATATAGTTTAGCCACAATACGGAACTATTCCCTTCAATTAGAATTTTTATTACAATCTGATTAGTTTTTAGAAAAGCTCATGGCAGTTTTCTGTTAAAATAATCGTATTTTTAAGTAAACCTAAATACCGGATTATGAAAACACTGCTTTTAAATTATCTGGAATACAATCATTGGGCGAATGAGAAAATGTGTAATTATCTGTCGGGCATTGATGAGGCCGAGATCGTTACGAATAAAAAAGCTGAATATCAGACAATCAAAAAAGTCATACTTCATATTGCAGATGGTGAGCAAACCTGGCTTGCCCGACTAAATGAAAAGAATATTCCACATATGCATAAGCTCGATTCTTCAGGGAGTTTTACTGGTATTTGCAGCAAAATTAGAAATAACTCAGTAGATTTTATCGAATTTATATCCGGCAAGGATGATCAATTCTTACTGTCGGTCACCGAATATGTCAATTTAAAAGGTAAGACTTTCAGTCAGAACAATGCAGAGATAATCCTCCATTGCATGAATCACTCTACTTTTCACCGTGGACAAGTGATGAGTATGCTCAGACATGTGGGATATACCGATCAATCGGCAAGTGATTTTATTATGTTTTTAAGAATTAAGTCTGACAGGGTTTAAAAAAGGCTGACAGGGTTTAAAAAAGGCTGACAGGGTTTAAAACCCTGTCAGCCTTAACCTATCTATTAAACACCATCCTTTTCCCAAATATCCCATCAATAAGTTTACCGTTTTCGTAAACCAGATTTCCTGAAACAATTGTACTGACTACAACAGAACCAAATGTTTGTCCTTCAAAAGGACTCCAGCCGCATTTGTAAAGCAAATTTGACTTACTGACCGTGAGATTCTTATTTAAATCAACCAATACCAGATCTGCCCAATAACCCTCCCTTATAAATCCTCGTTTCTCTATTTGAAAGCAAATTGCGGGATTATGAGCCATTTTTTCAATAATCTTCTCAAGGGTTATTTTACCCTGCTTGTAAAATTCAATCATCGCGATCAATGCATGCTGCACCAATGGTCCGCCGGATGGTGCTTTGGAATATGGCTGTGATTTTTCCTCGATTGTATGTGGTGCATGATCTGTGGCAATAACATCAATCCGATCATCGAATACTGCTTTAAATATCTCATCCCGATCGGCAGCTGTTTTTATAGCCGGATTCC
>JBIIRT010000210.1:0-2880 GCA_044341405.1 Daejeonella sp.
GTTGGTGCCGAGGCCTATAAGACTCTTCTTTTAATTCGGCGGGGTGCAGGAAGTGATATTCCGCTAGACAGCAGGCAACGGGTTTGGACGGTTAAGCGACGCATTCCAACACCTGAAAAAGTTCAGAAGTCATTAGAACTTGTCAAGGCAGGCCCTGAAAAATCAGGGACCACCGAGTGGACTTTTGCAAAAGAAATTCTTGTGCTAGATGCAATCATAAAAGCAAGGCCATTGGTAGAAGTGGAGGTTCAGGCCATCCAGGTTGGTCCGATGGTGTTTGTGTCAAATCCTGCAGAATATTTTGTTCAATACCAATTAGATATCAAGGCGGGGAGTAAATTTCCTTTCACCTTTGTTGTGGAACTTGCAAATGGAATAACAGGTTATGTGCCTACTGAAGAGGCTATGGGCCCGAATGGCGGTGGCTATGAAACCCGTCTTACATCCTATAGCAATCTGGAGGTTTCGGCAGGAAGACAATTTGCCAATACGGGGATAGAACTTGCGAATCAAATGGTACCTGGAAAAGTTCCTTTACCACCGCCGCCGCCACCGTTTAAGGCTCCATGGGCATATGGTAACCTGCCACCCGAATTGAAATGATATGATCCTCTGAATCGCTCTTCTGGTCTGTGATAACACCGATCAGAAGTGTGGAGAATGCTTATTTTGGAGATAATAATGGTCGGTGATAACAACGACCAGAGGAAATGATACTAAAAAAATAATAATGAAGATTACAAGAGAGCGTTTGAAAACGCAGCACGTTAATTTCAGAAAGTCCACAAATCATCAAAATCTAACAACAATGCAGGGCGGACTACTAAGTACTTTCGGTTTAAAATTCCTTGAGTCAGGCTTTGCTTGCCTGTGCTTCTTTATGTTTTTAAGTAGCTTCCTGCTTAATGCTCAAAATGGATTTGCGCAGCCTTCCAATGTGTTCAGAGCAGGTGCAGCAACCAGTAACATCACTCCTAAAATAGGAACTTCAATAAATGGTAACATGAAGGATGGTCTGATCAAACAAATTCATGATGATACACATGCCCGTGCGATAGTATTGGATGATGGGAAAACCAAATTGGCTATCCTCACAGTTGATCTTTGTATGATTTACAAGGAAGAGTTGGATGCAGCAAAACAAAGAGCAAATGAAATAACCGGAATACCTGTTCAGAATATGATGATGTCGGCAACTCATACTCATTCCGGAGGAACGGCATGCTCTGTATTTCAAAGTGATCCCGATAAGGATTATCTTAAATTCCTTAGGGAAAGAATTGCTGATGCTGTTGTAAGAGCAAACAATAATCTTGTGCCTGCACGAATTGGCTGGGCTGTGGGCAATGAACCAAGCCAGGTTTTTAATCGACGTTGGAAAATGAAACCAGGTAAGCCATTGATGAATCCGTTTGGTACAGAAGATCAGGTAAAGATGAATCCTGGTGTGGGTAACCCTGACCGACTAGAGCCTGCAGGTCCAACGGATCCCGAACTGCCCATTATTTCAGTACAAACACCGGAAGGTAGACCAATAGCCTTACTTGCAAATTACTCTTTGCATTATGTCGGAGGAACAGGCCCCGGTGAAATATCTGCCGATTACTTTGGGATGTTCGCAGAACAAATGAAACGTTTATTGGAGTCTGATAATAAGGGCTTCCCCCCATTCGTAGCGATGCTTTCTAATGGAACAAGTGGTAATATTAATAATATCAATTGGTTTGCGAATGAAGCTCCAGCAGCTGTACCTCCTTATACAAAAATGAGGCAGGTTGCTAATATCATTGCTGCCGAAGCTTTTAAAACGTATCAATCTATCCAGTATCAGGATTGGATTTCGTTAAGCTCTTCCCAAACTGAGATTAATTTGGGAGTGCGTCTGCCTAATAAGGAAGAGGTTGAAAGGGCAAAAGGAATTATTGCTAAGGCAAGTGGGCCGGTTATGAATACAGCGGAAGAAATTTATGCCCGTGAAACTATGCTCATTAAGGATTTCCCAAAGCAGGTGCCCCTGATTATTCAGGCTTTCCGGATTGGAGATTTAGCAATAGCAGCGGCACCATGTGAAATATTTGTCGAAATTGGTTTGGATATTAAGGGAAAAAGTCCTTTTAAAACAACTTTTACAACTTCCCTTGCCAATGGCTACAATGGTTATTTGCCAACTCCCGAGCATCATAAATTGGGAGGATATGAAACCTGGAGAGCCAGATCAAGCTATCTGGAAGTTGATGCTTCTACCAAAATTAGTAGTGTGCTTTTTGAGTTGCTGCAAAAATTAAAAAATGAGCAAGCTAAATAATGTATCAAGAACCAAGAGCCGGGCATCAAGACAAGAAATTATGAAAAGGAAAATATGAATAAGGAGCAAAGAACAATGAATAAAGATATTTTATGAGTATTTGGCATATGAAATTGCGAGTTTATCTCATATCTCATATCTCAAATCTCCCATCTCATATCTCAAATCTAATAAAATAGTATATTACATCTAAAGAATAATACCATATTAACAAAGCATAAGCTATTATATTTGATAAGCACATTTTGTATTACAGAATTTTAAATGAATAAACATGGATAAATTTCCCTTCAGACGACACTGGATTTTTGGATTGTTATTGATTGTTTTAACTAGTACTATAGCAGCATTACAGCCAGATCCGCGTAGCGTCAGGTTGAAGAAAGCATTGGATAGTTTTCAGGTTGAGCCCGGGATGCGTATCGATTTGATTGCTGCTGAACCGCTAGTTGTTGATCCGGTAGCCCTTGCATTTGATGAAAATCGTCAGATGTATGTTGTCGAAGACAGAGGTTATCCTGATCCTGTGGAAGGGGGTTCTACGACCACGCTCGGTCGGGTAGCGCTTTTAAACG
>JBIIRT010000211.1:0-2852 GCA_044341405.1 Daejeonella sp.
TGCATCTTCATTTAGCGTAACCGGATCCTGAATGATACCACTTTCAGATCGTTTCACTTTTCTCACCTCATCAGCCTGTAATGCAATTGTCATATTTTTATGCAGCATACCAATGCCACCTGCCTGAGCAATGGCAATAGCCATAACAGACTCGGTTACCGTGTCCATGGCTGCAGAAACTATAGGAACATTGAGTTTGATTTTCCGGGTGAAATAAGAACTGGTATCCACATCACGGGGTAAAACTTCCGAATAAGCAGGAATTAGAAGTACATCATCGTAGGTAAGACCTTCTGAAACGAATTTTTCTGGATCGAGTTGCATAACAAATAATTGAGGGTTTATTATTTGCCGGACAAAAATAGGAAAATAATTGATAATTGACTACTCATCTGTCTGTAGAGTTCAGCGCAGTGTCTCTACGGATTGTTAAATGAATAAGAGTCTTCAGACTCGTTTACCTAAATGAACTTAATTTTTACCCACAATCACCCGCTTTCCCTCTGGTCGGTGTTATCACCGACCATATTAACTCATTTTTTCCCCACAATCACCCGCTGAAAACCATCAAAATTCAAATACCTGTTCGCAAGATTAAGTACCTCCTCCGGACTGATATTCCTAACCGTTTGGATGTAGTTCTGATAATAATCATACCCTAGTCCCGAAAAATAGATGTTTTTGAATTTATCAGCATGTGAAAGCGCATTTTCAAGGCTACCCAACATGGAACCAAGCATGTAATTCCTAACTAGAGATAGTTCTTCTTCACTTACCACATCCTTCTTTAAAATAGCCATTTCCTTTTCAATCTCAGTCATTGCTGCCGAGCAAACATCTGCTCCAACTTCCGAAGCGATGAAGTAATAACCGCTATTTTTCAGGGAAACCAGCGCCGAGCCTATACCATAAGTAAAACCTTTATCCTCACGGATATTGGCCATTAACCTCGAACCGAAATAACCACCTAAAATGGTATTGACAACCTGCAAACCTGGAAAATCAGCATGGGTACGGTTAATAGAAACCTGCCCAATACGAATCGCCGATTGCAAAGCATCTGCCTTTTCAATATAATGCTCCTTCCCGGAACCTGCCTCGAATTCAAATTTATTTTCCTTGAAATCAAAGCTATTATTCCAGTCTTTTCCGAACAATTCATCCAGCAATTTGATGCTCTCATCCTTAACCTTGCCGGAAACAATAACCGTACAATTCTTGGGTTGGTAAGCAGTCTTAAAATAGGAAACCAACTGCTCGCGGTCTAAGTGATCATAATCAGCAGCTGTGATGTCATACCCATATAACGAATCCCCAAAAAGAACATGATTAAAGGTCTTGCGACTCACAAAATCATTCTTCTCTAGGTTTACACTTAACTTCTGCTTCTGGTTTCTAACCAATGTATCCAACTCCACCTGTGGAAATATTGAATCTGAAATAATTGCCTTCACAATTGGCAAAGTATTCGCCAAATGCTTGTTCAAGGTGTAAAGTGTAACCGACGAATGATCATTCGTATAATCCGTCTGCAGAAATGAACCATAATAATCCACCCGATCTGCAATTTCACTTGAATTTAATTCACTCGTACCATCATTTAGCATCGTATTACAGGCAAAAGCCTGCAAGGGTTTTTTAGAATCGTAAGCGATATTGGCGAAAATAAATTCAATGCGCACCAAATCCTGTTCCCCGCCATCAATACTGAAAACCTTTAATCCATTAGCCAGAACAATTGGTTTTGCCCTGAGCAGTTCTATTTTTTCAACCTGTCCGAATGCCGGCGCCTGTGCTCTATCGATCATATTATTTCGCTAAATAGTAAAGGGTAGATGAGTTTTCCTTACGGAAGATATGTGCTGCCTGCTTGCGGATCTCTTCAGCTGTAACATCCAGGTACTTTTGAATTTCTGAATTCAGTCCATCCGCATCACCCAGCAATTCGAAATAAGCCAGGTTCATGGCTTTGTCCAGCAGACTCATTTCTGAGAAGACCATCGTCGATTCCATTTTGTTCTTCACCTTAGTAAGTTCATCAACAGGCACCTGTTCAGTACTGATTCGATCCAGTTCCTTCAAGATTGCAGCTTCAGCCACTTCCATACTGATACCGGGTAATGGCTTCCCTTCTACCACAAATAATCCGGCATCGAGGCTACCCGTTAGGTAGGCATTGATATCGCTAAATAATTTCTGGTCTTTCAGCAGATTGCGGAACAGACGGGAAGAATTACCCCTCGACAAAATATCTGAAATCAGATCGGCAGCATAATAACCGGTTTCTGTCCGGGCAGGCATATGAAACACCTTATAAATCGCATTCAGTGGTACATCGGCATGAACAGTCTCCTTACGCTCTTCATTCTGATCATCTTCCATAGGAAGCATTCGTGCCAGCTTTTCAGCTCCAGGGATATTACCGAACCATTTTTCTGAAAGACGCTTAACCTCCACCAGTTTCACATCGCCTCCAACCACCATAATCGCGTTGCTAGGATTGTAATGACGTGCAAAAAATGCCTTTACATCATCAATTTTCGCATTTTCGATATGATCCAGAGATTTACCGATGGTCGCCCATTGATACGGATGCTGCTTATAGGCCATCGGACGCAATTTGAGCCAGACATCGCCATAAGGCTGATTGAGGTAACGCTGTTTGAACTCTTCACAAACCACATTACGCTGTACCTCCAGACTTTTCTCAGAAAAGGCAAGACTTAGCATGCGGTCGCTTTCTAGCCAGAAGGCCGTTTCCAGATTCACAGCAGGTAAAGTGATGTAATAATTGGTAATATCATTACTCGTGAAGGCATTGTTCTCACCACCCACACGTTGTAGCGGTTCAT
>JBIIRT010000103.1:0-9507 GCA_044341405.1 Daejeonella sp.
GCAAGATCAGATCTTAGAAAAGATTACCGGCACTGACTCATTATCAGACGCTGTTTCAGGGGCTACTTTTATCATTGAATGTATACCAGAAATTCTGGAGCTTAAAAATGATCTCTTTTTAAAACTTGATGAAATGTGCAATGAGGAGGTTATCCTCGCAACAAATACTTCCGGACTTAGTCCAAGTCTTATTGGATTGAATTTAAAATATCCTCAAAGAATTTTGGCAACTCATTTTTGGAATCCTGCTCATCTCATTCCTTTGGTTGAAGTTTTAAGGGCGAAATTTACAAATGATAATACCTTTAAACGGACAATTGATCTGCTGATGTTCATGAATAAAAAACCGATAGAGGTTAAAAAAGAAGTGCCAGGAATGGTGGGTAATCGCCTGCAGTTCGCACTTTTCAGGGAGGCCCAATTTCTTCTTGAACAGGGAATTGCAAGCAAGGAAGATATCGATGCTGCAGTAACATATGGTATTGGAAGAAGATTACCTGTAACCGGGCCATTGCTTTCTGCCGATATGGGTGGTCTGGATGTTTTTGCATCCATATCTGATTATCTGTTTAAAGACTTGAGTAATGCTGATCAGTCATCTGGGAAGCTTAGAGATTTGATCTCTCAAGGCCATTTTGGTCAGAAGAATGGGAAGGGTTATTATACTTGGAATGAAAAATTCGCTGAGGCAATGAATCATAAAAGGGAAGAACAGCTCATCCAATTTTTAAAGGATGATATCAATTAGAAATTTATAAATATCGGCTGATGAGAATAACTTTATACTGTTTTCATAAGCGTTAAACAAATATCAACACATACATGAAAAGTTTAGACTATTCTAAATCAGCAGAATTACTTGGGAGGGCAAAGAAAGTACTCGCAGGAGGCGTTTCTTCAGAATTCAGAAAATATAATCATCCACATGCCATATTTTATACCCATGGCAATGGCAGCCATCTTTTTGATGTTGATGGGAATGATTATCTTGATTTCACCTTGAGTCAAGGTCCGCTGATTTTAGGTCATTCGCACCCACATGTCTTAAAATCTGTAAACGATTATTCTGAACTCGGACAACTCTATGCGGGACAGCATATCAAAGAAATTGAACTCGCTGAAAAGATTAATAAGCTGATTCCTTCTGCCGAATTAATGCGTTTTTGTCTTGATGGTTCCGAGGCAGTTCAAACTGCTTTAAGAGTCGCCAGAGCGAAAACTGGAAAGCAGAAGTTCCTTCGCTTTGAAGGACATTATCATGGTTGGCTGGATAATGTTGCCTGGGGAATTTCGACGCCTTCTGCCGAAGCCTTAGGAAGTCGGGAAAATCCAAATGTTTATCCATGGTCTGCCGGAATACCAGAAAATTCAAAAGATGAATTTATAATTCTTCCATGGAATGACATTGAACTGGTGAAAAAAACCCTTGCGGAGCGTCATGGGGAGATTGCAGCTATTATTACTGAACCAATTATGTGTAATAACGGATGTATTATGCCTGAAGAGGGCTTTCATGCCGGATTACGTGGTTTATGCGATCAATATGGAATAGCACTAATTTTTGATGAGGTGATCACCGGTTTCAGAATGAGTATTGGCGGTTCTCAAAAATATTTCGGAATTACTCCTGATATGTCAATTTTTGCGAAAGCAATGGGAAGCGGATATCCAATCAGCGCTATTGTTGGTAAAAGGGATTGGATGGTTCTTATTGAAGAGGGAAAGGTTATTCATGCCGGAACAATGAATGCAAGTAATCCTACAATTGCGGCTGCTTTGGCCACTATTGAGGTTCTTGAACAGGAAAATCCATACGAAAGAATGTTCAGACTTGGAAACAAGCTGATGAATGGTATTAGAGAAGCAGCTGAAGTTTATAATCATAATTTACTGGTTCAGGGTCCGGGTCCGATGTTTAATATTGGTTTTACAGATCTGAAAAAAGTTAAGGATTATCGCGATACCCTGACTTATGATAAAGCCAAGCTTGGTAAATTTATTTCTGCAATGCACGATGAACGGATTCGAATAATTGGCAGAGGCTTATGGTATATTAGTACCGCACATACTGATGCTGATATTGATCACGCCATAGCGGTTTCTAAGCGTGTTTTAAGTACTATGTAGAAAATACCTTTCTGGTAGAATTTGTATTCCACTGGAAATTCTCTCAAATTTAGGGTCTAAATTATAATTATGGATATTGGGAAGCTTTTGGAAGCTATTCTGCCAAAAGAAAGAATAAAATGCCGGTTGATAGACCTGGTTGCTTATGCTTCAGACGCGGGTTTTTACTATTTAAGGCCAAAAGCAGTTGTACAGCCTATCAGCGAAAAGGAAATTATCGAACTGCTTGAATTTTCTCATAGGAACAAAGTACCTATGACCTTTAGGACAGGAGGCACAAGCTTATCTGGGCAGTCCATAAGCGATGGTATCCTGGTTGATTTGAGTCAGTATTGGAATCAATTACTTATCGAGGATAATGGAAATCTCGTTCGGGTACAACCGGGAATAACTGGTTCGATGGTTAATACTTTCCTTAAAAAGCATAAACGCAAAATAGGACCCGACCCCTCAAGTATTGACTCTGCAATGATTGGTGGGATTTTGTCAAATAATTCTAGTGGAATGTGTTGTGGGGTAAGTCTGAACTCCTATCATACCACCAAACATATTCGTTTTATTCTGCCATGTGGTCAAAGTTTTTCAACTGAAGTAAAGGCAGATTACCATCGCTTTAAGGAGGAATGTCCGGATATCTATTCTACCCTCCTAAATTTAAAAAATCAGATTGATGAGAATGCCACTCTTTCGCAAAGAATCAGAACAAAGTACCTCACTAAAAACACAGTCGGTTATTCACTAAATGCATTCATAGATTATTCCGACCCGCTTGATATTCTTTCACATCTGTTGATTGGTGCAGAAGGTACACTTGGGTTCATCGCTGAGGCTGTAATGGAAACTGTACCCGATTATCCGTTCAAATCGACTGCATTTATCTACTTTGAAACCATTTATTCTGCTTGTCAGGCTATTGAGCCTCTAAAGGTGTCGGGAGCAGAGGCTGTTGAATTAATGGATAGGGCATCTTTAAGGTCTATAGAAGATTTAAAGGGTGCTCCAGAAATTTTAAAAACCTTGCCTGAAACAGCTGCAGCATTGTTGGTTGAATATCAAAGTAACAGCAAGGAAGAGTTGCAAGCCAAAATAGACAGACTCCTGCCCCATGCCAGCTCATTATTGCTCCTGGAACCAATTAAATTTACTGAAGATCCCTACATTCAGGCATTTTACTGGAAACTCCGCAAGGGCATGTTTCCTGCAGTTGGAGCGGTCAGAGCGAGGGGAACTACTGTGATTCTAGAAGATATTACATTTCCTGTTGCAAAATTGGGTGATGCTATTCTCGATTTGCATGTTCTCTTTGAAAAGTATGAATATGAGAATGCAATCATTTTCGGCCATGCTAAAGATGGTAATATTCACTTTGTAGTCACTCAGTCATTCAATTCAGCAGAAGAGGTAGCTCGTTACGATCGATTTTTAAGAGAAGTTGTGGAGCTGGTAGTCGACAAATATGATGGTGCCCTAAAGGCTGAGCACGGAACCGGCAGAAACATGGCTCCCTTCGTAGAAACTGAGTGGGGTTCTGAGGCTTTTCAGATTATGAAGAGTCTGAAGGCTGTTGTAGATCCGCATAACCTTCTGAATCCGGGAGTTATTATCAACGATCATAAAAATGCGCATTTACAGGACCTTAAATCTTTACCAACTGTTGAGGAGGAAGTTGATAAATGTATTGAGTGTGGTTATTGCGAATATAAATGTCCAAGCCGAAACATTACACTTACTCCGAGACAGCGAATAGTTGTGAGACGGGAACTGGCTTTATTAAAAGCAAAAGGAGATCATGGTACTCATGCTGAACTCGTTCAGCAATTTCAGTACGATGGTTTAGATACCTGTGCAGTTGATGGTCTGTGCGCCACCAGTTGTCCGGTTGATATAAATACCGGCGATCTTGTTAAAAGATTAAGAAGAGAAAGTCATTCAGGATTTTCTAATCAGGTGGCACTATTGGTTTCAAAGAATTTTCGTGCGGTAACATATCTTGTGAATTTTGCACTTGAGGTAGGTTCATTTATTAATTCAGTTTTTGGAAAGAATTCCATGAACCTTATGACAAGTGGCCTAAAAAAGATTATTCCATCATTCCCATTATGGAGTAATCAATTGATTGCAAGTGGCTCAATATCGGGTAATCATAAGCATTTTGTTGATTCTGAAACGACCAAAGGACCTGCTGTTGTTTATTTCCCTACCTGTATTTCAAGGGTAATGGGTGGTTCTACAGGGAAAAAGAATATTCCGGATACCTTCTTAAGTGTATCCTCTAAATCAGGGATTCAGGTCATCATTCCTAAGGGAATAGAATCTCTTTGCTGCGGACAACTTTTTTCTTCTAAGGGTTACAATCCGGCTTATGCTGATAAGGTGAATGAGACGATTGAAAAGCTCTGGACTATCACTAATAATGGAATGCTGCCCGTAATTCTTGATGTAACATCCTGTTCTCATACATTACAGCAGTGTCGTCCGATATTGAGTGATAGCAATAAGGAGAAGTATGATCGATTGAGCATTTTGGACAGTATTGATTACCTGCATGATTATGTGATTCCTGCTTGCGGACCTGTTGAAAAGAAAGGAACCGTTGTACTTCACCCGGTTTGTTCATTACAGAAAATGGGGCTGGAGCGAAAGTTTGTTTCAGTAGCCAATCATTTTAGCGATACTGCAGATGTTCCAATACATTCAGGATGCTGCGGAATGGCGGGAGACCGCGGTTTTTTGTATCCTGAATTGACTGCTTCGGCTACTGCTCCTGAAGCTATGGAAGTTAAAAAGGGAACTTATGAAGGGTATTATTCTTCCGGTAAGACTTGTGAGATTGCCATGTCTGAAGCGGTAGGTAAAAACTACGAGTCTGTTCTTTACCTTGCAGATGAATGCATAAAGGATTAAATAGGCTATCCATTAAGCTAAACAGATCAGTTTTATGAAAGCTAAAAATGTTTTGATTACCGGAAGTACCAGTGGTATTGGATTAGCTATTGCCACAGCTTTCGCAAAATCAGGATATAATCTGGCTTTTCATGGTTTAGAAAAGGATGGAGCAGAAATTGCTGCAGAGATTGGAAAGCAAAACCGCATTGATACTTTTTTTTCTTCAGCAAATCTCTTGGATTCTTCCGAAATCGCTTCTATGATTAAAGAAGCAAGTATTCATTTGGGAGCTATAGATATTTTGGTGAATAATGCAGGAATTCAGTTTGTATCTCCTGTCGAAGATTTCCCAATAAACAAATGGAATGACATCATTGCTGTAAACCTCACCGCAGCATTTTGTACCTCTCAGGCAGTATGGAAAGCTATGAAAGTCAGAAAATGGGGAAGAATTATCAATATTTCTTCGGCGCATGGCTTAGTGGCATCAGAAAACAAATCTGCCTATGTAGCGTCTAAACATGGCCTAATTGGTTTGACCAAAACATTGGCCCTGGAAGGTGCCAATCATGGAATTACCGTAAATGCCATCTGTCCGGGTTTTGTTAAAACGCCTTTGGTGGAAAAGCAAATCACAGATTTGGCCAAGCAGCAGAATATTACGGAAGCCGAGGTAATTCAGAATAATATTTTACAAAAACATGCTATCAAAAACTTTGTCAGTCCGGAGGAGATTGCTGCTCTTGCATTATTTTTATCGTCAGAAAATGCCTCAATGATTACGGGCGTTGCTATGCCTGTGGATGGGGGATGGGTTGTGCAATAGTGCTGTCCCGAGTCGAGCTCGGGATGTCCCGAGTCAAGCTCGGGATGATATGGGTCAAGCATTGTAAACTCCAACACCTGTCATTGCGGGCTTGAACCGCAAGATCCGCAACGCATTACCTCAACCTCTCGGTCGATTTAATCAGCTTCTCATCATTTCTAATACCCCTTAGTGCCAGTATAACAAACAACACACCCAAGGATGGGAGTATGACACCAAGTCCGTAATTCTCTGTTTGTAAGTTGATATTACCAAGAACCTCTTTTGCGGTTTGAACCATCCAGAAACTAAAGCCCAAAATTCCTGCAATGCACACAAAGCAGAGCATCATTTGCTTTTTCCTGTTTTTAAATAGAAAAATTGCCATAAATGGGATCAATCCAAGTATGACCGTTACTATGGTTAGGGCCAGGAAAGGTTCAGTCTGAACGACATTGCCCCCTACGCTTTCATAAACACCGGTTACTTTTACAGCCTTTGAACTGCCATCGGGATTGATAACCTGTAAATATGGAAATAGAAACAGACTAAAAATCGCAGCTGTAGCAAAAAAAAGCCAGATGGTTTGTACTCGTTGTAGCATGGTTTTGCAATTTGAAACAAATATAAATATTTTAGCTTTGTGATTATTCATTCAGCCAATGTATTGAACTTGCATTGAGTATCTTTGGCATTTCAAAATTAGCTTTACAGATTGAATACAACACAGCGATATTTTCTTGAACTGGCATACAACGGAACGGCATATCATGGCTGGCAGATTCAGCAGAATGCCCTTTCGGTACAGCAATTGATCAATACAGCGTTGTCTACAATTTGCAGGCAGGAAATTGAAACTCTTGGATGTGGCCGCACCGACACCGGAGTACATGCCCGTCAACTTTTTGCACATGCCGATATTCCTACGGATATAGATGTACTAAACCCAAAGTTTCTGCTCAGTATTAATGCAATGCTTCCCTATGATATTGTGATTAAAAGGTTTATCAGGGTTGCCCCTGATGCTCACGCCCGGTTTGATGCAAGTTTGCGCTCGTACGAGTATCATATTCATTTTACAAAAGATCCATTCCTTCATAATTTATCCTGGCTTTTGCGTGATAAACCCGATTTGGACTTGATGAATAGTGCCGCAGCATACATGATGGAGTATCATGATTTCAGTTGCTTCAGTAAGTCAAATACCCAAACTTTTACCAATAATTGTGTAATAAGCAGGGCTGAATGGATTCCTACAGATAAGGGTATTGTTTTTTATATTTCTGCCGATCGTTTTCTTCGTAATATGGTTCGGGCAATTGTTGGTACCCTGGTCAGAATAGGTAAAAAGGAAATGATGGTTGAGGATATTCGTGGGATTATTGAGAGTAAGGATCGCTCAAATGCAGGGGAATCAGTACCTGCATGTGGTTTGTTTCTCACAGAAGTGAAATACCCCTTTTTTTTGGATGAAATTTATAAGCCTTGAGTATTTTTAAAAATATTTGAACAAAGATAAAAATGGCCAAGGTTAGCGGTAATGCAGTAGATGTAAACTTGTTGAGAAGGATATTCCGCTATGTTACTCCTTACCGTAGTATTTTTATCTGGTCAATCGTTTTAACGGTATTGCTTGCCATTCTGGCTCCGCTTCGTCCATGGCTTATTCAATTTACCCTCGACAGGTACATCTTGTTCAATGACCATAAAGGATTAATGGAAATGAGCCTTTTAATGGTCGTGCTTTTACTGATACAAACTTTTGTTCAATATTTTCACACCTTTTTTACGAATATTCTAGGACAATCGGTGATCAAGGATTTACGCGTAAAGGTCTTTAATCATATCAGCAGTCTGAGGCTTAAGTATTTTGACCGCACGCCTATCGGTCAATTAATTACCCGCACGGTTTCAGATCTCGAAACCATTGCGGATATATTTTCTGAGGGACTCATCGTCATGGTTGGAGATTTTTTGCAGGTAATAGCCATCATTGCGGTCATGCTTTATGTCGATTGGGAACTGACTCTGGTGGTATTGATTCCAATGCCATTGCTGGTTATGGCTTCTCTGGTTTTTAAAGAGGCGATAAAATCGGCGTTTCAAGATGTAAGAACTCAGGTTGCAAATTTGAATACCTTTTTACAGGAGCATATCACAGGAATAAGGATCATTCAATATTTTGCCCGAGAAGATCAGGAGATGAAGAAATTCAAGCATATCAACTCCTTTCACCGGGATGCTCATATTCGCTCAAACTGGTATTATTCTATTTTCTTTCCAGTAGTCGAGATTATTTCAGCAGTTTCTATCGGACTTTTGGTATGGTATGGATCGAAGTCGATTCTATCTGATGAGATAAGTCCGGGGGTGGTCGTTTCTTTCATCATGTACATCAACATGCTTTTCCGCCCAATCCGCGAACTTGCGGATAAGTTCAATACCCTTCAAATGGGCATGGTAGGTGCCGAGCGTATTTTCAATGTATTGGATACGGATGAGCAAACTGAAGATAAAGGCAACCTACAACCTCAGAAATTGAAGGGAGAGATTGAATTTAGAAATGTTTGGTTCGCTTATAATGAAGAAAATTGGGTATTGAAGGATATTTCCTTTCATGTTAAGCCGGGAGAAACACTGGCACTGGTAGGAGCTACAGGCGCGGGAAAATCCTCTGTAATTAATATTTTAAATCGTTTTTATGAGATCAATAAGGGTAGAATTCTTGTTGATGGGAATGATATACGCGACTACAAATTAAGTTATTTGAGGTCAAATATTGCCACAGTTTTGCAGGATGTTTTTCTTTTTTCAGATTCTATTGCCAATAATATTAATCTTAGTAACGAGGAGATCAGTAGAGAGCGGCTCGTTCAGGCAGCAAAAGAGGTGGGTGCCTATGAATTCATTATGAAACTTCCGGGAGGCTTTGATTATGATGTGATGGAGCGGGGAGCAACATTATCTGCCGGACAGGCTCAACTTATTTCATTTATCCGGGCCATGGTGTATGATCCACGGATTTTAGTTCTGGATGAAGCTACAGCCTCAGTAGACACTGAAACGGAGGAGCTTATTCAACATGCAATTAATAAACTGATGCAGGGACGAACTTCTATTGTGATCGCCCATCGTCTTTCCACCATCCAGAATGCAGATCGGATCATCGTATTGGATCATGGCGAGATCAAGGAAATGGGTTCCCATCAACAGCTTTTAAAATTAAATGGCTTTTACAGGAGATTGTATGATCTTCAGTTTAATTCAGAGGGCATAGCAAAAGCTTAATTTTTAGCTCACTGATCCTGAATAATAAATTAACTTCGGTATTTATGATTTTGTTCCTGATTTTATGAAGCGAATTGTATCCCATCTTACCTTTCAGGTGCTTGTGGCAATTTTTATTGGCGTGTTAGTCGGTATGAATTTTCCCGCATTTGCTCCAACTGCCAAACTAATCAGTCAGACTTTCATTAATATGATAAGTATGCTGATTGCGCCTATCATTTTTTTTACCATCGTACTTGGTATTGCGCAAATGGGTGATATGAAAAAAGTTGGAAGGGTAGGTGGTAAAGCTTTGCTCTATTTTGAACTGATTACTACTCTGGCTATCATTATTGGATTGTTGGTAGCCAATTTTTTTAAACCAGGTAAAGGCGTTGATATAAGTGCTACAAGCGCTGATC
>JBIIRT010000019.1:0-33273 GCA_044341405.1 Daejeonella sp.
GAGCTACAACTGGAAGAAAATGTCAATTTACAGCGAGTAGAAGTCAGACAAGCTCCAAGTGCCAGTAGACAAAGAAATACAAATCAGAATAAAGGAAGGCAGAACAATAGCAATAGAAATAATTCAGGATCCAATCGGCAAAGAAGTAATAACACCGGTGGTAAAAGATATTAAATTCTCAAACCCAAATCGATACATTGTTTTTGGCAATCATTTTTTTATTTGAGTCATGTCATGCTAATATTTTCTCAATCGATTAAAAATTAAGCATTTCAATAGTAATTTAACAATTAAGGAATATTAGTTTTTGTAAATTAGCTTTTTAGTTTTATCTAAAATCATTAAAACCCTTCACCGTAAAGATGAATGCATTTGAAATTGTTGGTGGTAAACCATTAAAGGGGGAAATTATACCTCAGGGAGCAAAAAATGAAGCATTGCAAATCATTTCTGCTGTTCTATTAACTGAAGAAAAAATTACAATAAGCAATATTC
Source organism: Daejeonella sp. (assembly GCA_044341405.1). Classification (GTDB taxonomy): domain Bacteria; phylum Bacteroidota; class Bacteroidia; order Sphingobacteriales; family Sphingobacteriaceae; genus Daejeonella. Next base: position 496 of record JBIIRT010000019.1, read on the forward strand.
CGGATATTAAGGATGTTAATAAACTCATCGAATTAGTTGCTGATCTTGGAGTCAAAGTTGAACGAATAAATCAAGACACCTACACCTTCGAAGCTTCAAAGATCAATCTTGACTTTTTCCAATCGGAGGCATTCAGGGCAAAGGGAGGTAGTTTAAGAGGTTCAATTATGATTGTTGGCCCATTATTAGCACGTTTTGGAAAGGCGGCTATTCCTAAGCCAGGTGGCGACAAAATAGGAAGAAGACGTCTTGACACACACTTCTTGGGATTTGAAAAGTTAGGAGCCAAATTTATATTTGACAATAAAACCAACTTTTTTAACGTCGATGCAAGCGATCTAAAAGGAGCCTATATTTTATTGGACGAGGCCTCTGTTACCGGAACTGCCAATGTGGTAATGGCCGCTGTGCTCGCAAAAGGTGAGACAACAATTTACAATGCTGCCTGCGAGCCTTATCTTCAGCAACTTTGTAAAATGCTGAATCGGATGGGTGCCAAAATTACTGGTATCGGTTCAAACCTGCTGAAAATTGAAGGTGTCAAAAAACTGGGCGGCACAGAACACCGACTTCTACCAGATATGATTGAAATTGGATCTTTCATCGGTTTGGCGGCCATGACAGAATCAGAAATTACTATCAAAGATGTTCGTTTTGAAGAATTGGGCATGATCCCTGAAGTTTTTAGAAAACTGGGTATCAAATTTGAATTAAGAGGTGATGATATCTTCATACCATCCCAGAAACATTATGAAGTAGATACCTTTATAGATGGCTCAATCATGACCATTGCAGATGCCCCATGGCCGGGATTTACTCCTGATTTGCTAAGCATCATGCTGGTGATAGCTACTCAGGCAAAAGGGAATGTACTGATTCATCAGAAAATGTTTGAAAGCCGGTTATTCTTTGTTGATAAGCTAATTGACATGGGTGCTCAGATCATTTTATGTGATCCACATCGCGCAACTGTAATTGGTCTGGATAAAAAAGTTAAACTTCGTGGAATCGAAATGACCTCCCCCGACATCAGAGCAGGTGTGTCTCTACTTATTGCAGCACTTTCTGCTCAGGGAACATCTATCATTTATAATATTGAACAAATTGAGCGTGGCTATCAAAATATTGATACCAGACTTAAGGCACTGGGAGCAGACATTAAACGCATAAATGTGACTAACAAAACAGGTCACTAATTCAATCCATTACATTATTTCGTGTAAAGGTTAGAATCAAAACTAAATCGTTGATTCCGGCGTAATAAAATTATCTATGAATATTGTAATCATCGGAAATGGTATTACAGGAATCACTTGTGCAAGGAATATCAGAAAGCTGGATTCTAATGCTACTATTACTGTAATATCCGGTGAAACTGATCATTTCTTCTCACGAACAGCCCTGATGTATATCTATATGGGGCATATGAAGTTTGAACATACCAAACCCTACGAGGACTGGTTTTGGGATAAAAACAGAATAAGCCTGATCAGAGCATATGTCAAAACCCTAAATGCCAAAGATAAATTACTTGTTTTCGAAAATGGTAGGTCCTTAAACTATGATAAACTGATCATAGCCACTGGTTCAATCCCTAATAAATTTGGATGGCCCGGAGAAAATCTAAAAGGAGTACAGGGCCTCTATAGCATTCAGGACCTCGAAGAAATGGAAAGAAATACCACAAATAGTTCATCGGCAGTGATAGTTGGTGGCGGATTGATTGGTATTGAAATGGCTGAAATGTTACATAGCAGAAAAATACATGTTACAATTTTTGTTCGTGAGAACTTTTACTGGAATAATGTCTTACCCAAAGAAGAAGGGCAATTGATTGGTAGACACATCGCAGATCATGGAATAGTCCTTCGTCTAAACACCGAGCTTAAAGAGATCATTTCTGACGATCAGAATTGCGTGACAGGAGTAATCTCAAAAACAGGAGAACAACTGAAATGTCAATTTGTTGGTTTAACTACCGGAGTAAAACCGAATATTGGATTCATTGAAGGAGATGAAATAGAGACTGATCAGGGTATTCTGATTAACGAATATTTTGAGACAAGTATGCCTGATGTTTACGCTGCGGGTGATTGCGCACAGTTTCGTAAACCAAAAGAAGGAGAACCGGCGATTGAACAATTATGGTACACCGGGAAAATGCAGGCAGAAACATTGGCAAAAACCATATGCGGAAATAAGTCTGAGTACAAACGGGGAATTTGGTTTAACTCTGCGAAATTTTTTGACTTAGAATACCAAACATACGGAAAGGTGCCTTCTGAAATAAATCAGGATCAAAAAACTTTCTATTGGGAACACCCGAATGGTAAACATGCGTTCCGAGCAAGTTATAGTATCCAAGACAATAGAATTTTAGGTTTTAACTTCATAGGAATCAGATTCAGACAAGTAGTTGCAGAGGAATGGATCAGAGAAGGCAAAACCATTAGTTTTGTGATGCAAAATCTGACAAAAGGCAGCTTCGACCCTGAATTTTCCAAAGCTTTTTATACTGATATCTTGCTAAATTATAATAAGAGATTAAGCGGAGATCATAATGAATGTTAAGCGATACACATAAATGAAAGATATTTCACTATCAATAGCTAGTCCCTCCCCAACTCAGCCTCTTCAAAAATTAGGGACAACATTCACCGCATGCGCAATATTATGCTCAATAATTGCTGCATCCGGAGCTGGTAAGTCATATCCCCTACTATTCTTTTTTCTGATCATTGGTTTGTTTATTTCTGGTGGCATAACTTATTCCATTCCGTATTTTAAAGCAAAGGCCGGAATAAAAAATGATGGGATCATGCAAAATTCCCTAAGCAGCCGAGGTGCTCTCGCTTGGGGCATTGCAATACTAATGACTGGCTTTTATATCATACTTTATTGGTTCCCATATTATTTAGAAGGGCTGATCAGAACAATGGATCCATTAAGCATGATTCTTAGGGCTAAACCGTCTGATCAATGGTTTTTATATGGTGCCTTTTATACGCTGGCCGTATTGATTATGGGAATCCGCTTTATTGCTAAATATAAATTTAGTCGCTATCACATCATAAGAACTATTTCAGTAATGTTCTTTCAGCTGGGCTTCGCCTTCTTATTACCAGCATTTCTATTAAAATTAAACCAACCGGAATTTTACTTTTCCTATTTCTGGCCATTAAAGTACTCTTATCTCTTTCCAAATGATCTAGATTATCTGATCAAATCAGGAAATATGGGAGTTTTTATGGTATTCTGGGGTTTAGTCATGACATTCATTGCAACTCCTATTCTAACCTACAATTATGGAAAACGCTGGTACTGCTCATGGGTATGTGGCTGCGGGGCCCTGGCCGAAACATTGGGTGATCCCTACAGACAAAATTCAGATAAATCTCTGAAAGCATGGAAAATAGAACGCTGGATGGTACATTCTGTTCTTGTATTTATTACCATCACAACAGCTCTGCTTTGGCTAAATTCCTGGAAAAGCGGAACTATTTTAGGCGATGCATCGGGCTTATTTTCACAATGGTATGGTTTTCTAATAGGCTCAGTATTCTCAGGGGTCATTGGAACCGGATTTTATCCAATAATGGGATCTCGTGTTTGGTGTCGCTTCGGATGCCCAATGGCAGCTGTTTTGGGATTGTTTCAGAGATTCAAATCAAAATTTAGAATTACAACAAATGGTGGACAATGTATTTCTTGCGGGAATTGCTCTACCTATTGCGAAATGGGTATCGATGTGAGAGCTTATGCACAAAAAGGTGAAAACATTATTCGTGCATCCTGTGTAGGTTGTGGTGTTTGTTCATCAGTTTGTCCGCGAGGAGTTTTAAAACTAGAAAATCTGGAGGAAGAAAGTCGGTTTGTTCCATACATCCGCCATGAAGAAGAAAAATGAACAAGGAAATACAAAAACCAATAGTTTATGTAATCATTCCCGCATTCAACGAAAGCCAGTCAATAGGAAAAGTCATTGATGATATTCCTGATTTGGTATCTGAAATAATTGTAGTTGACAATGCATCAACAGATAATACAGGTGCTATAGCAAAAGAAAAAGGCGCCATAGTTTTAAGGGAAAACAGAAAAGGATATGGATACAGCTGCTTAAAGGGCATCAACTATATCAAAGAAAAGGCAGATAAGAAGGACGTTATTGTGTTTTTAGATGGCGACTATTCTGACTATCCCGGCGAAATTGAATTTTTAATTTCCCCTATAATATCTTCTGAAGTTGATTTGGTAATAGGCTCCAGAGTATTGGGGCAAAGACAGAAAGGTTCCATGCTTTTCCAGCAAATTGCTGGAAACTGGCTGGCTACTACATTGATAAAACTATTCTATAATGCTCATTTTACAGACTTGGGGCCATTCAGAGCAATTACCTGGGATGCATTGGAACTGATAGATATGAAGGATAAAACCTTTGGATGGACAGTTGAAATGCAGGTCAAAGCGGCAAAACTTAACCTGAAATTCATAGAAATCCCGGTTAGTTACCGGAAACGAATTGGGGTAAGTAAGGTGTCTGGTACAATCAAAGGCACAATTTTAGCGGGCTATAAAATTTTACTCACCATTTTTAAAAACATCTAAAATTCTAAAGCAGATTTATGATAGAGAATGGCGTTGTTTTTTTTTATTACTTTTTCTTTTTATTTATAGTTTTCTTCAGCATTGGGCAGCTTGCATTGCTCATCGTATTTCTTTGTAATAGAAACAAGGAAATACCAAGAACTAAACTAGTTGAACTTCCCCTGCTTACCGTCCAACTACCTATTTTCAATGAGCGATATGTCATCAAACGATTACTAGATTCGATTGAAAAATTAAATTATCCCAAAGACCGTTTTGAAATTCAGATTCTGGATGATTCAAATGATGATACTACTGCCATTATAGAAAAGAAGGTTGATGAATTAAAGAATATTGGTTTCAACATTCAGCATATTCGCAGGTCAAATAGGGAGGGCTATAAAGCAGGAGCTCTGGAAAATGGTCTCAATTTTGCATCAGGTGAATATATAGCACTATTTGATGCAGACTTTGTTCCCCACGCGGATTTTCTAATTGATACGCTACCCTATTTTTCTGACAAAAAGATAGGTATGGTTCAAACTAGATGGGGGCACTTGAATCCAACACAATCATTTTTAACCAGAGCACAATCGACCGGACTAAACAACCATTTTATAATCGATCAAGAGGGAAGGCATAAAAGCGGATGTTTTATAAATTTTAATGGCACTGCGGGAATCTGGAAAAAAGAGTGTATTACAGATGCCGGAGGCTGGCAATCAGATACTTTGACAGAAGACCTTGATCTTAGTTATCGTGCACAAATTAGGGGATGGAAATTCGCCTATTGTCCAGACATAATCACACCGGCTGAACTTCCGGATCGAATAAGTGCGGTTCGAACACAACAATTTCGGTGGACTAAAGGGGGTGTTGAAACCTCAAAGAAACTTTTACCCAAACTTTGGAAAGCTGAGCTTAGTCTGACTGTGAAATTATTCGGAAGTTTTCACTTATTAAATAATTATATCTACGCATTCATTCTTTTAAGTGCATTGATAAGTGTACCATTGATGATAGTTAAAAATACCTCGCCAGCGTTTAATGAATTATTTAATTGGAATAAGATTGTCATCGCGGTAATACTGATCAACTTTACGTATTGTTTTACTGCAATATTAGCTGATAAAAAGAAGATAATATCAGCATTATTAGAAGTGCTGATATTATTCCCTATTGCAATGATTTTTTCTTTAGGAATGACTTTTCACAATACTAAGGCAATATTTCAGGGGATTTTGGGCAAGAAAACGGCGTTTATCAGAACTCCAAAGCTCATGGTAGTAAGCGGAAAAAATCCATACTTGAGCAGCGAAATCTACAAAACCTTTATACCAGAATTTCTTTTGTTTATATACTTTTTACTTGCAGTTTCTTTTGGGATTTATTTCCAGGATATCGGGTTTCTAATTTATCATAGTCTAATCCTTCTGGGATTTGGCTATATTTTATGGAGTGCCTGGCTAGAACGATCCGCAGGATAGACCGATTATGCCGATATCGCATTAATGATATCATACTGTGTAATAATTTCTATTTCACCCTGTTCAACTTCAACCAGAACTGCCATATTTTCTTTGTTAATTATTGAAGTAATCTTATCAATGGAAGTATTCAAATCTACAAATGGAAAAGAAGAAGTCATAATATCCTTGACAGAACCAGATCGAAGTGCCGGATTCTCAAGAACAGAACTCAGTATATCACTTTCTGTAATTTTTCCAATAATCATTCCTTTCTGAGTGACAGGAATCTGAGAAATATTAAGTGATTTAATAGTATTAATTGCCTGGAGTACCGACTGTTCACAATCAATAGTAACAATTTCCTGTCTGCCTCTATTAATTAAAATAGACTTTGCTGTAAGCTTTTCATCCTTAAGAAAACCCCGCTCTCTAAGCCAGTCTTCATTATACATCTTGCCCATGTATCTAGAACCATGATCATGAAATATAACTACAACTACATCACTTTCTTTCAACTCATCTTTAAGCTGCATTAGTCCGGCCAGTGCCGATCCTGCAGAATTCCCGGCAAAAATCCCTTCTTTACGGGCAATTTCCCTTGTCATTAATGCAGCGTCCTTGTCTGTAACTTTTTCAAATCGGTCTATGATATTAAAATCTACATTTTTAGGCAGAAAATCTTCGCCAATACCTTCAGTAACGTATGGATAGATTTCATTTTTGTCAAAAATGCCGGTTTCTTTATATTTTTTAAAAACAGATCCATAGGTATCAATGCCCCAAACTTTAATAGCTGGATTCTGTTCTTTAAGGTACTTACCGGTACCGGAAATAGTACCTCCTGTTCCAACTCCTACAACCAGATGGGTAATTTTCCCTTCGGTTTGGGTCCATATTTCAGGACCAGTTTGCTCATAATGTGCTATTGAATTTGAGAGATTATCGTACTGATTAGGTTTCCATGAATTTGGCACTTCCCGCTCAAGTCTGGAAGAAACTGAGTAATATGACCTCGGATCTTCGGGATCAACATTCGTTGGGCATACAATTACCTCTGCACCAAAAGCACGTAATGCATCTACCTTTTCTTTTGATTGTTTATCAGTAGTTGTAAAAATACACTTGTAACCCTTGATGATTGCTGCCATTGCCAATCCCATTCCGGTATTTCCGGATGTTCCCTCAATGATAGTACCCCCTGGCTTTAATTTTCCATCACGTTCTGCATCTTCAATCATTTTAACCGCCATACGGTCCTTTATTGAGTTACCCGGATTAGTGGTTTCAATTTTTGCTAAAACCGTAGCCTTAACATCCTTAGTTATCGTGTTTAATCTAACCAATGGGGTGTTCCCGATGGTTTCAAGAATATTGTTATACCACATGATGCAAAAATAAACATTAAAGCTGAAGCAACAGAATAAATGCCTAAATGGAATAAAATCAGAATAATGTATTGACTAAACCTATATGGAAAAATAATGTATCGTAAGACTACTAGTTATTAGTCTTAACCATTGTAAATTTGGGAAAAAACAGAAAAAAAAATAATGGCTGAATAATGGAGTGGATAAACAGAACAAAAAATATTTCAGAACTTCAAATGCTTAACCGTTAATCCATTATTGATTAATTGTTTTAATGAATCAACCCCAATTCTAAGATGGTTCTCAACAAACTTTTCAGTGACAAGTGAATCACTCTCTGCAGTTTTTACTCCTTCTGGAATCATCGGCTGATCTGAAACCAATAATAAGGCACCAGTGGGTATTTTGTTTGCAAAACCGGCAGTGAAAATGGTAGCAGTTTCCATATCGACAGCCATTGCTCTTAAGGTTTTAAGATACTTCTTGAAACTTTTGTCATGTTCCCAAACCCGGCGATTCGTGGTATAAACTGTCCCTGTCCAGTAATCTAATGAATAATCACGTATAGTTGTGGAAATAGCCTTTTGTAAAGCAAAGGCAGGTAATGCAGGAACTTCGGCAGGCAAATAATCATTTGATGTGCCCTCGCCTCTGATCGCCGCTATGGGGAGTATAAGATCTCCAATTTTATTCTTTTTCTTTAAACCACCGCATTTACCTAAAAATAGAACCGCCTTAGGTTTGATTGCGGTGAGCAGATCTATCATGGTTGCAGCCATCGGACTACCCATGCCAAAATTAATGAGTGTTATTCCATTAGCAGAAACACTTTGCATTGGTTTATCAAGCCCCATAATAGGTGCATGATCATTCCATTCCGAAAAAAGTGTTAGGTATTTTGAAAAATTGGTGAGTAAAATAAAGTTGCTGAAATCAGAAAGTGGCCTGCCAGTATACCTGGGTAACCAATTTGCAACAATATCCTCCTTCATCTTTAGACCAGATTTTATTGGCGTTTCAATTTCTTTATCCTTTTTAGGAGTTGAAACTGTTTCAGAATGATTGTCTTTCTTTAACATAAACAATAAAAATTAAATTGAACAAAAAACCCCGGATGTAGTCCGGGGCTTTCTTTATGCGACTTTTAATTTTTTCAAATCTGATTTATCAAATTTATCAGTAGCGTATTCAAGTGTAATGAATAACTCCTTTCCAGTTTTACCAGAGGGGGTTTCATACATCGCATCTATCATAATTGCTTCACAAATAGACCGTAAGCCCCTCGCGCCAAGTTTAAATTCCATGGCCTTATCTACAATAAAAGCCATTACTTCCTTTTCAAATTCAAGTTTTACATTCTCATATTCAAACAGCTTTTTATATTGTTTGATAAGGGAATTTCTAGGCTCCTCTAAAATACTCAATAATGTTTCCCGATCTAATGGGTTTAAGTGGGTAATAACAGGCAACCTACCGATAAGTTCCGGAATAAGGCCGAATGACTTTAGATCCTGAGGAGTAATGTATTTATAAAGATTTTTGAGATCAATATCGATTTCGTCTTTGTCCACTTTATAACCCACGGTTTGAGTACGAAGCCTATTGGCTATCTTTTTCTCTATTCCATCAAATGCACCACCACAAATGAACAGGATGTTATTCGTATTCACCGGAATCATCTTCTGATCAGGATGTTTTCTTCCACCCTGTGGCGGAACATTAACAATAGTACCTTCCAGAATCTTGAGTAAGGCTTGTTGTACCCCCTCTCCAGATACATCACGGGTAATAGAAGGGTTATCACTCTTCCGAGCTATCTTATCTACCTCATCAATGTAAACAATACCACGTTCAGCTGCAGTTACATCATAATCGGCTGCCTGAAGTAAACGGGTCAGAATACTTTCCACGTCTTCCCCAACATAACCGGCTTCAGTTAGAACTGTAGCGTCACAAATGCAAAATGGAACATTTAAAACTTTGGCAATGGTTTTAGCAAGAAGTGTTTTTCCAGTTCCAGTTTCACCAACCATGATGATATTTGACTTCTCAATCTCAACCTCATCTTTGCCTACCTTCTGATTTAAACGCTTGTAGTGATTGTAGACAGCAACAGAAAGTATTTTCTTTGCCTGATCTTGACCAATTACGTAATGATCAAGGTGAGTTTTTATCTCAATAGGTTTGAGAAGAGTATCAAAAGTTTGAGTTGACTTAGCCTTCCGGACATTAAGTTCTTCTGCCAGTATCTGATTCGCTTGTGTTACACACTTATCACAGATATGGGCGTCAAGACCAGCGATCAACATCAGGGTATCCTGCTTTCCTGACCCACAGAATGAACATTTAATATCCTTAGTTCCCTTACTCATTATTTTTTATCTCCGGTTCCAACCAATACTTCATCAATCATACCAAATTCTTTGGCTTCGTTTGCGATCATCCAGTAATCTCGGTCCGATGCTTTCTCTACCCACTCGTATGTTTGACCTGAATGATTGGCAATGATGTCGTAAAGTTCTTTCTTAAGTTTAAGCATCTCACGAAGATTGATTTCCATATCAGAAGCAACTCCCTGTGCACCACCTGAAGGCTGATGGATCATCACTCTAGAATGGGGCAATGCTGCCCTTTTACCCTTTGTTCCTGCACAAAGTAATACGGCTGCCATTGAAGCTGCCATACCTGTACAAATAGTTGCAACATCCGGACTTATATACTGCATGGTATCATAAATGCCCAAGCCCGCGTAAACAGAACCGCCAGGTGAATTGATATAAATCTGAATATCCCGCTTTGCATCAGTAGACTGAAGGAATAATAGTTGAGCCTGGATAATATTGGCAATCCCTTCGTGAACCGCATCACCTAAAAAGATAATTCTGTCCATCATTAATCGAGAGAATACATCCATCTGTGCCACATTTAACTGACGCTCCTCTATAATGTAAGGTGTCATAGCTGTAGGGATTGAAGCGCTTTGAACCCTTCCAATAAAACTATCTACATGCTGACTGCCGATCCGATGATGTTTTACGGCATATTTTCTGAATTCATTCTTATCTATGTTCATTTTTGAATTTATAATTATTATTTAATATTTATTTCGAAAGAGTAAAAAGGAGCAATCGAAATAAAAGGTTGTAATAAAACCAAAAACAATCAAATTATTTCAACTCCAAAAACTTATCGTAGTCTATATCTTTTTTATCTAAGGTAATAACACCCTTCAGATAATCAAACACATGCTGTGCTTTTACTTCTTCAAAAATACGATTCGCATTCTCCTTATTTTGTAAGAACTGTGCAGTGTATTGTCCAAGCTGCTCTTCAGAAAGCGGCTGCGGACTATACATACGGAACTGTCCGTCAAGGCGATTTTTGGCAGCTGCAAATACCTCGTCGTATTTTATCTCCAATTTATTATCCTTGATAATCTTATTCTCGATTAAAGTCCAACGTAAATTACGTGCAAAGTCATCATAACCATTGTTTAACTCCTCTTCACTTAGCTTTTCATTAGTTGCCTTTAACCAACGTTTAAGGAACTCATCGGGCAGACTAAGCTTTACTTTATCCAAACCGAATTGCAACAAATCTCCCTGAAGTCTTTGATCCGCATTTTGAACCATCATACCTTCAAGTTCCTCTCTGATCTTCTGCTCAAATTCCGCTTCTGTTGCTACTATATTTTCACCGAATATCTTATCAAAAAACTCCTGGTTCAGATCACCCTCTTCAAGTCTATTGATGTTTTTAACTGATAATTTAAAATTAGACTTAAGATCCTTGGCATCCTCTTCAGAAATATTCAACAGTTTAGCAATTATTGTTTCATTGCTGCCGAATGCCTTTTGTATATCCAGCACAACCTCATCATCCTTTTTAAGACCAATCAATGACTTCTTAATCTTCGCGTTTTCTACCTGATCCAAACGAACAGATGCTGTATTCGAGATTCCTCCTTCAAAAACAGAACCATCTGCAGCAATCTGATTTAAATCTGCGTAGATAACATCATCATCTGCCGATACGTCAGGATTTGACATTTTGCCATAGCTTTTTCTCAGATTTTTGATCCTTGAGGCAAGAGTGTCCTTGTCTACTTTAACCTGATAATAGGTTAATTTATCTTTTGATGAAAAATTAAGTTCAAACTCTGGAGCTATTCCCAGCTCATAAACAAACTCAAAGTCATCTGTAAAATCCCAGTTGAATTCTTTGCTATCATCGACCTTTGGTAAAGGCTGGCCGAGAACTTCAATCTTATTCTCGCTGATGTAATTACTTAAAGTATCATTTAATATGTTATTGATCTCATCTACCAGAATGTTCTTACCGTACATCTTTTTTATATGCCCAGCAGGAACCATCCCAGGACGAAATCCAGGAAGTTTCGCTTTTTTCGCCTGCGCTTTGATTGCTTTTTCTACGCGTTCTTTGTAATCTTCAGGAGTAATCTTAACAGTAAGTACAGAATTCAGATTGTCTATTTTGTCCTGTGTAATGTTCATTTTTTATTTTTTAAGTCGTTTTTGTTTATACAAAAATTCCCCGGTTTGTAGCCGGGGAATTATTCAGTGCGGATGAAGGGACTCGAACCCCCACGCCGTGAAGCGCCAGATCCTAAGTCTGGTGCGGCTACCAATTACGCCACATCCGCATTGTTAGGATATTTACCAAAATTCCAGGATGCTTGAATATTGTTATTGGTAAACGATATTCATCACAAATCCTAAATATTTAGGTCGGCAAAAATAACGTTTTTCTATCTAATTACAAAATGATTTAAGCTTATTATTTATGATTACTTAATTATTCAGGTCATAATGAGGCCAAATAAGCAGCACTATGTAGCAGCCTGCTACCATACCAGGAGAACATTTCTCCATCAACAATACAAACCTTGGCATCCGGACAAGTTCTTTGAAAATTTTTAACATGTTCATCCTTAAATGGATACGGCTCAGAAGAAAGAAAAATACATCCAGGATTAAGCTCAATAAGCTGGTTTATACTAATCTCCGGATAACGACTTTGATTTATAATATTCTCAAATCCGCATCTGCTTAGAATATCATCGATAAAAGTTTTTTTACCTGCCACCATAAACGGATCCTTCCAAATAAAATAGGCTACTCGTTCTGGCTTGTCTCTTCTATTCAAATTCGAAAACTGTTCATCAATTTTGACTGCAATTTGGGTAGCCTTATCCAAGCGATTAGTCAATTCTCCAATCTCTAGGATCATTTTTAATGCATCAGGCAATGTTTCAATATCGCTCATCCAGACAGGAAATTCATCCATGAGATCCTCAACTTGTTTTCTATCATTCTCCTCCTTGTTTCCAATAATTAAATCAGGTTTTAATGCCCTGATTTTTTGAAGGTCCAACATTTTTGTACCTCCAATTTTACTTGAACTCTTGAAACTTTTCCTGGGATGAATGCAAAACTTTGTAATTCCAATAATTTCCTGTTCTAGGCCTAAATCGAAAAGAAGTTCTGTTTGAGATGGCACCAATGAAATAATTTTTCGGGGAGGATACGAAACGGAAATAAGCCTTCCCATCTGATCAGTAAATCTGCGCTTTTGCATACTTTTACAAAATAAGTCAATTTTTGTAAATGCCTAAGTGGATTCTGTATTTATTAATAGTTATATCGCTAACAGGCTATGTTTTAGTTGGATATTATATTGAAAGATCGAATTTTATTCAGCTAATCAGTGTTTACACTTCCCTTTTTATTATTGCATTTATCATTTATAAAAAAGACAATCAAGATAATTTCAGGGTTCTACTAATGAGCGGCATTCTATTCCGATTTTGCCTGATTTTTTCTATTCCAGCTTTATCTGATGACTTTTATCGTTTTGTTTGGGATGGAAGAATTCAACAGCTGGGTTTTAATCCGTTCGACTACACGCCGGCACAAATTATAAAACAGCAGTATGATCCATTACTAAATAAAATCTTTCCTTATCTCAACTCTCCTGATTATTATAGCGTTTATCCTCAGGTTTGTCAGTCTATTTTTAAAATTGCATCTTCAATTGGCGGTGATAGTATGAACAATACAATTACCGCTTTAAAATCTGCCATCTTTATTTCCGAACTGGGAACGATCTTTATATTAAACAAACTTCTGTCGGCCAGGGTCAATTCCAAATCATTACAACTAATCTATATTCTGAATCCATTGGTAATTATAGAACTGACTGGGAACATCCATTTTGAGGCCTTTATGATACTCTTTATGCTGCTTACGGTTTTATTGATCAAAAAGAACAGATACATCAGCGCTGGCGGAGCTTTATCGCTCGCCATTCAAACAAAATTAATTCCACTGATTTTTGTTCCATTATTTTTAAAAAAAACAGCTCTCGGAAAGAAAATCATTATTGCTCTTTTTTGCCTGATCTTAACACTAATTATGAGTTTGATATTGCTTAATTCCCCAGAACGCTTTTTGCATTTTGCAGAGAGCTTGAGACTCTATTACGGTAAATTCGAATTTAATGGAAGCATTTATAGTCTTCTCAGAATAATAAGTCAATGGTTTATTTCCTATAACCCCATTGTTTTATTGAGCAAAATCATGATAACACTTACTTTATCCGGAATATTTTGGGTATACCTAAAGAAACTTGAGCTTTTAAATGGCATGTTCTGGCTTCTTACTATATATATGATATTCTCTACAGTAGTTCATCCCTGGTATCTCACACCTCTTGTAGCACTCTCTGCCTTTGTTAATTATCGCTTTGCTTTGATTTGGTCGGCATTGGTACCATTAAGTTATTACACCTACAGCCAGAATCCCTACAGTGAAAACTACTGGCTTACCGGACTTGAATATATCATTGTTTTAGGATTTCTTATTGAGGATCTAAAACGATCAGAAGCATTAATTGAGGGATAACAAATAAAATTGAATTATTCGTCGTAGAAATCCTGCAAAGCACCAAAATAATTCAAATTCCACCCATCAATCATATCTGTAAAATCAGAATCAGGAATATTGGTATGTCTGAGTTCTACAGAGGTGCCATTTTTATCGGGATGTAGAATAAAAGTCACTATTGAATCCTCCGACTGATCCCCAAAATACCATTGCTGAACTATCTTCTTGTTTTCTATAAATTCAAGATTTTTACCACAAATACTATCATCCCATAACGAAAACTCAGAACTTGGCTCGGTACTCATTATTGCTTCAGCACCGGTCCACAATGAAATCGTAAGTGGATTGGTCAGTGCGAGGTAAACCTCCTCCGGACTTGCCTGTATGAGGTAATATTTCTTAAACTCTTTCATAAACTGGAAATACAAATTTAATACAAATCATTTGATGATTTAACCCCTGAAATGAATTAATGCCTTAACCCGGGAGTAGTCTGAATATGCAATTTTTATTTTTTTGAGCAACCTTTTGTAACAGTCGTCGTCTTATTACAATCAAAGTATCAGCAAATGCGGTAAAATATGGCAGTTTTGGATCAACTATTTAAAAAAAATGAGCATGAAAAATACTGGAATTTTACTTTAAGATTTAGTTCTTCAAATAATCAATTGACTTTTTTAGCTTATAAAATCGATTTTTTCCTAAAAAAATAATTCCTGCCATTAGAAAAGTTTATTTAAAAAAGGTCTGCTATGCAAAACTTCCATGTACCTCAAGTAAAAATAAATTATTGATCAAATTATACGCAAAGATTTCTTTTTAGCAACAATAAACGATAAGCCATTAATCAATCATTTAATTGTAATAAAATATCCTGCTTCATCATTTATGAAAATTCGATATTAATTTGCTTTTATTTTTTGGGTTAGTTGGTAGATAGCGTCGGCATTATTAAAATTGATGAGAACAAACACAATGAAGAATCAAAATTCCTTAAAGTCTGAACGTTACAGTAACAGGCATACAAGAAGCTTCTTCACTATGCTAACAAATGAAGGGCAAGATACGACTGATAAGTTTGTCAATCAGTTTTACACCTCAAAAAACTATCAGGAAAGGCTTGAAGCGATTAAATATATAATCAGTATCACTGGAAAATACAATTTCCCTGAGCGGATTATTGCTGATGCATTACAGGATTATTGTTCTCAAGTAAAAGTTTACATTCTGAAACACTATGACTTTTCGGAAACTATAGATCCTCAAATCAAAGAATGTCTCACAAACATTGCCAAAAATGATGAAAAATTACAACTCAGAACTCTGGCAATTGAGATACTTTCAGAGCTCAATGATCCTGAACATTACGACCTGTTTTTCTCTTCCTCGCTATTGAAAGGCTCTAAGGAGTCTTCAGCCGGATTAATTGGCTTATTCAAACTAGACAAGGAAAAGGCTTATCAAATGGCAAAATTCAGGGCTAATTCTTCAAGTGGAGATCTGGATATTGCCATTGCTGAAATATTTCAAAATCGAGGAAATATCGATGATCTCACCTTTATAAAACAACGCCTCAAGGCCCGGAATAAATTCAATAAAATAGAGTTGATCAGAATTTATCTTAAATTTTTGGGTAGAATCGAGATCGATTCAATTATCAGAGCCAACATTCTTTACATAAGCGAGGATATTCTTTCTACATCGAACAGAGAATTAATACAGCTTCTGATCATGGAATTACATCTGTTTATCTCTAATTATCAGGAATATTTGGATAAAAATAAAGAGTTGACCAAATACTTGAACAAGACAATTGATATACTTCTCGAGAAAAACTATGTAAATAAAGGCCAAAATAATCCATTTGGACCAATCTAAATAATAAAAAAGCCTTCTCAGATATCTGGGAAGGCTTTTTTATTATTTAAAACAGTTAGAAGTACTATTTAGCACTATTTTTTTTCGCAGTAACTTCATTTCTGATGTCTTGAGCAAGATTTTTCAAATCCTGCATTCCTTTACGAACTCTTGTTCCTGCTGCACTGTTACCTGAATTGTAAAATTTGTTTGCATCAACTTCAACTGAAGCTAGCAAATCTTTCATTTTTGTAAATTTGTCCATTGTTTTATTTTTTAGGTTAAGCAAATCTAATTTAATTACAGAAATTGACAAGTCATTTTTATATTTTTTTTCTGAGCTAAAAATCCATTTAAAATTTTTGCCTAAAGGCCCTAGAAAAATGCCTTAATTTTCAAGTGTAAATAAATCTGCAATCTTGTGCCGCAGGTTCAAATCATTCTGATTTGAACTAATTATCCAGGCCTCCTTATCCAATTTCAAACAAGAAATAATAGAAAATTTCTGCCACTATTTTCGCATGTCTACAATCGATTTTAACAGATTATGATCCTCTTGAATTTATTTTATATTTTTTCAAAAAAATCATGATGGAAATCAAGTATTTAATATCCTTTAACATAACCAGAATCAACTCATTTTATGATTTTAGAGGCAAATATGGTCCATTAGGTTAAGTTTTCAATGAAATCTAGGATCGCAAAAACCATAAAATACACGTTTGTTTTATAGCACCTATGGTTCTATAAACGGGCTGCCCGTCCCGATGAAAAACAGCTCCGAGTTAAATAAACCTTGCCGAAGGAGTTCCAGCTTCCGCTGGAATGACAACAATTTTGGAGATTAGGAGGTTCCAGCTGGAATGACAACCATTTCTTGCCGGAAATACTCCGCAGGAAAGGGTTGAACGAAGCTATAAAACGCAGGTATTGGTTTCAAAAATTAAAAAATACGGCTCCAAAGCCTCTCATGTGATCAATTAAAACGGCACCTTTTACCCTTCCTTATATCGAACTCAGGATACTTAAATATGATTACCTGTACAATTCTACAAGTTATTGAGCGCGTATTCAAGATCAGAAAGCAAATCATCCACTGATTCAATACCCACTGAATAACGAATCAAACTTTCAGGAATACCTAGTGATGCACGCTGTTCCTCAGTTAATTCAACATGGCTGGTAGTTCGCGGCGGACCTGCAAGGGTACTTACCGAACCAAGGCTAGCAGCAAGATGAACGAGCTTAAGTGAAGGCAAAAACTTTTCTACTAGGTTATAACCTCCATCGAGGGCAAAGCTTAACATACCTCCGTAACCTCTCATTTGAGATTTAGCAATTGCGTGACCGGTATGATCCACTAAACCAGGGTAAAACACCTGGCTAACTTTTGAGTGTTTGTTAAGATAATTTGCAATCGTCATCGCCGATTCATTCTGTCTGGAAATCCTGAGTTCAAGTGTTTTCATTCCTCTGGCAATCATATATGCAGGATCAGCTTGCAGACTTGCTCCATTAATTTCCCTGAAATGAAATACCTTCTGAACCAGCTCTTTGCTTCCTGCCAACACCCCACCCATGGCATCAGAATGTCCGCAAAGGTATTTTGTAGCACTATGCAAAACTAAATCTGCTCCAAGTTCTAATGGGTTCTGGTTAATTGGTGTGGCAAATGTATTATCCACTACTACAACTGCCCCAACTTTTTTTGCAGCCAAGGCAATCCGTTTAATATCAATAATCTTCAAAGTCGGATTGGTAGGAGTTTCCAAATAAACCAGATCACATCCTTTCGCAATCTCATATTCCAGTTCTTCATGATTCCCTGTTTCACATAGTTTAACCTCCACATGATAAGCCGGAAAAAAGTCAAGAAAAAGCTTGCTTGTACCTCCATAGGTATCTTTTACAGAAACGACCCTTTTTCCTGGTTTTAAAAATGTAAATAGGGTATTACTAATTGCAGCCATCCCGGTAGCGAATGATGTAGCCGCTTCAGCACCCTCTAATACTCTTACTTTTTCTTCCAATGAGGCAACAGTTGGATTTGTATTGCGGCTGTAAATAAACCCATCTGCTTTTCCAGTAGAAACATTGTACCATTCGTCAAGATCTTTGTAAGCAAAAGCGACACTATTCACAATTGGTGTTGTCACAGCTCCACCGAAATAAGGATTGTCTTCCCCTGCCCAAACGGCATTAGTTGCCTTACTGAATTTTCTATTTCCCATAATTTTAAATCGTTAAAAACATCACCCGAATTGCTGAATCCCAAATCAGATGATTTATAAATGAACCCATCAGGATAATTTTAACTATAAATTACCTGATAGGCTTGAGTAGAACATCATGAAAAGTGAGATCTGAATCGGGGTCAATAATCTTTAGCTTTACCTGATCAACAGTTCCATCAGCATTTAATGCAAAGGTAACGTATGAATCTGCCTTTAGACTCTTATTTTTTAGAGTAGCAATAAAACTATTGTACTGAAAATAACTAAGATTCCCATTTAGATGTGGCAATTGCTGAAATTCCATTATTAATCCATCTCCTGAAGCAATCAACAATACATCTCCATATACCTCATCATGGTATTTGCCTGCAAGTTTTGAAATTGAAACATCATATTTTCCTGCTGGATCTGCCTTAATCAAATTTTTAATCTGAGATTCCTTTAATCTTGTCTTGGCTAAAACCTGTTCGTCTTCATAAGCCTTTAACCAATCAAACTTTTGATTATTCTCATAAAAGTCAAGCAAATGATAAATAATCGACCAATATGCAGCAGTAGATTCCTGATTAGTCAAAACAGTAATTCCAAGCTTTAGATCAGGAACCATGGCAAGCTGTGAAACAAAGCCGCCGAGTTTACCTCCGTGACCTATAACTTTATATTTCTGGTAATTATATACTCTAAAACCCAATGCATATCCAAAAAAATCAATTTTGGCAGGTTTAAGTCCTTCGGAAACTTTGGATATAGGTATTGGTCTGATAACATTCCATAGTTGTAAGGCACTTGAAGGTCTAAACAGTTCACCATGGGAAGGGGTTCTACCCGAATCCAACTGAGTTATCATCCAATTTGCCATATCATTTGCATTAGAAAGGATACCTCCTGCTGCATTACTTGCATCACCGATATTCTGCTCCAAATATTCATTTACCAAACCAAGCTTACCATTTATAAGGTCATGTGCAGCTGAAATATTTGACCTGCTCCCAAATTCTGAATATCTGGATAAACTTCCCGACATGCCAACCTTATCAAAAATCCTTTGCCTAATAAAATCTTCCCATTTCATACCGCTAAGTACCTCAATCACTTCGCCTGCGGCCAGATATAGTATATTATCATAGGCATAGGTACTCCTGAAATCATGAACCAATGGAAGTTTCTGAAGCTTTCCCAAAATCTCCCTTCTGGTGAACGTTGATGGCGGGAACAACATCAGATCTCCAGAATAAGATAAGAGTCCGCTATGATGTACCAACAGATCCTTGACGGTAAGGTTAGTGCTAACATAAGTATCCTTCATCTTGAACCAGGGTAAATGATCAATTACCCGATCATCCCATTTTAACTTACCCTCTTCAACCAGTATAGCTAATGCAGTTGAAGTAAAGGCCTTTGAATTTGAGGCAATAGAAAACAGTGTGTTTGCATCTACTTTATCATTACCGCCAAGTTTTTTAATTCCATACCCTTTTGCAAGAACTACCTTACCATCTTTTACTATCGATATACTGACACCGGGCACATCAAAAGTTTTTAATACCTTTTCAACATACTGATCAAATTGAGGCGGTAAAGCCTGCTGAGCATGAGTATACATTGATAAGGATAAACATGTAAAAAGTATTAACAATAATTTGGAAGTTCCTTTGCTTGCCATATAATGGTTTATTTAGCTGTTTAAAATATCCACTGAAGATTGGGATAATTTTCTAAATCTCAAGAAATAATATGTCTACCAGAACAACATTATCAAAAATTTAGCTGGACCAGTGGAGTAAATATCATATGAATGAGCTGAGAATTGAAGTATGTTTTTTTAGCTTATTAGTTTATCTTAGTACAACTATTATCAATAAATTTCCAATTAGAATTAATCCATGAAACAAATCTCCCTAATCTGTCTGCTAATCGCAGGATTAAACAGCCTTAACGCTCAAGAAAAAAATAATTGGACACCTGAGCAAACAATTAAACATAAAACCATAAACACGGTAAGGGTATCTCCCGATGGGAAACAGACTGTATACGTTGTGAAGGAGCTGAAACTCATTCAAGGGAAAAACGAATTTATTAATCATTTACATTTATCAGGTACTGATAAAACAAGTACTGTTCGGCTTACACAGGGTGAAAAAAATAATTTAAATCCCAAATGGAGTCCGGATGGAAAGCAAATCGCATTTATCAGCAACCGAAATGGGAAAAATAACCTTTACCTTTTAACTATTGGTGGTGGTGAAGCTGAACAACTAACCGACTCAAAAACCGGAATCACTGATTTTAAATGGAGTTCAAAGGGAAATCAAATTGCTGTTATCAGCACTGATGCCGAAACTGAAGAAGAGGGTAAAAACAAGAAATCTGGTGACGACTGGTATTTTATGAATGAAAAATTCAAGCAGGGTCACCTTTATTTGCTTCAGTTAGCTAATAGAAATAAGGAAGGATTGCCCCAGCTTACACCTTTGAGCAAAGAACAAAGACATATCAATTCATTCAGCTGGAGTCCGGATGATCAATGGATTGCTTATGCTCATGCTGCCTCTTCAGGTGTTGAAGACAATGTTTTCTGTGATATTTCAATGATTAATATTAGCTCCGGAGAAGTAAAAGTTGTTGCCAACACTACTGTTGGAGAAAATCAACCATTTTTTAGTCCGGATGGTAATTTTATAGCCTATTACAACCTCGATGAAAAAGGTATTTGGGGAGGTACAAGTTCAGTTAAAGTATTTTCATTAAAGGATGGAAGTGTTAAAAAATTAGCCGATACCCCGAATGGCCCGGCTGACCTAATAGGGTGGAGCAACGATGGGAAATCGGTTTTTACGCTTGAGCCAAATCATACGAGTACCCGAATATTCAGACTTAGCATCGATGGGAAACAGGCCATTGAATGGAATGCCGGAATGAAGGGGGTTATTACCGGCCCTGAATTGAATTACAGTAGTACTCATGTTAGTTTTGTTCACCAAACAACAACAACACCACAAGACGGCTATATCAGCAGCACCACCAGTTTCAGTCCGCTAAAAATCAGTAATATCAATCCTGAACTGTCGGCTATAGCAGTTCCCAAAACTGAGCTGATCAAATGGAAAAGTTTTGACGGTATGGAAATTGAAGGACTTTTAACCTATCCAATCAACTATGATGCAGGTAAAAAGTATCCTATTATTCTCAATATTCATGGCGGACCGACGGGTGTATTTAGTGAAAACTTCGTTGGAAGCTCTGCTATTTACCCACTTGCCGCTATTGCAGAAAATGACATTTTTATCCTAAGACCTAATCCGAGAGGCTCAAATGCTTATGGTTTGAAATTCAGGGAAGCCAATCACCGCGACTGGGGTGGTGGCGATTACAAAGATCTAATGGCTGGTATTGATTATGTAATTGCGAAAGGATGGGTAGATCCCGATAAAATGGGCGTTATGGGCTGGAGTTATGGTGGATTTATGAGTAGTTGGATTGTTGGACATACCAACCGATTTAAAGTTGCGAGTATCGGGGCACCTGCTGTAGACCTAGTCACTCAGGATCTGACCGATGACATTCCAAGTTTTCTTCCCTCTTTTATGGAAAAGCAACCTTACGAAGACTGGGCGGTCTATGATGAACATTCCCCATTAAGATTTGTTCAAAATGTAAAAACACCTGTTCTTATGCAGCACGGTGAGGCTGATATCCGGGTTCCATTTAGCCAAGGATTAATGTATTACAATGCCTTAAAACGCAGAGGGGTTCCGGTTAGATTCCTTGTACTTCCAAGGCAACCCCACGGACCTGTAGAGTCTGCAATGATTCTTAAAACAGCCCAGACTAACCTAAGCTGGATGCTGCATCATTTAAAGGGTAAGGAGTTAGGGTTTTAATAATTAAAAATCCGGATGATTGCAATCATCCGGATTTTTAATTAAACACTATATTTCAAGATAAAACAGCTACGAAAATGCTGTCTGCTAGATCTTTACCTTAGTATCACCACCCTTTTTCAGATCAATATCATGTGGTTCATTCTTTTGCCATGAACCGCGGGTAAAGTCAGGTACATCTACCGAATTAGAACGATTGTTTACAGACCATTCACTCAATGGCCATACTGCACTCCATGAAGCCGCATCATATACATCCTGATCCAATGGCAAACCATTTCTCAAGCAATCAATTAAACGCCAGTTCATTAAGAAGTCCATGCCACCATGACCTCCAACCTTCTTGGCTAATTCGCCAACTTTTTTAACAATATTTGGAGTGTATTTCTCTTCTAATGCTTTAAACTCAGCCGCGTTTACCCATCCTTCATGACTATTCGAGATACTAGGCGCAGGGTACTTCAATGCTGTTCCTTTAGTTCCGCTAAGTAAGTGTATCCTTGAATAAGGACGTGGAGAAGTCACATCATGCTGAATCATGATGGTCTTGCCCTTACTGGTACGTATAGTGGTGGTATTCATATTTCCGTTGAAGTCTTTATTGGCAAATTCCTTATAAAGATCATTTTTTGCCGCCAGTTCCTTTGCACGGGCACCCATCTGAAAATCATTTGTAGAAACAGACACAAGATAGTCCATCCTGTCACCACGGTTGATATTCAGAGCCTGGCAAACCGGTCCCAAACCATGCGTAGGATAAAGACTACCTTTTCTAGTGGCATTTTCTCTCAAACGCCACATGTCTTGATATCCATTTTCTTTAAAATTAAGGTCGATCAGATTATGAATATAAGCACCTTCGGTATGTAGAAGTTCACCAAAATAGCCTTGTCTAGACATATTCAGAGTAAGCAACTCAAAAAAGTCGTAACAGCAGTTTTCTAACATCATACAATGCTTGCGGGTACGCTCTGAAGTTTCTACCAATTGCCAGCATTCCTGCATTGAAACCGCAGCCGGAACTTCGATGGTTACATGTTTGCCCTGGTTCATAGCATAAATTGCCATTGGCACATGCAGATGCCATGGGGTTGCGATATAAACCAGATCAATATCCTTACGATCACATAATTTTTTCCATTCATCAGGTCCGCCTGAATAAAGAGTCGGATTATGACTGGTACCATCAATTACTTTTTTCGCTTTCTCAACACTGGCCGGGCGTAAATCACATAAAGCTTTGATTTCTGTTCCTTCAATCTTAGAAATAGCATTCAGGTGACTTGGACCGCGCTGTCCCAATCCAATAAAACCAACCCGAACAATCGGGATTTTAGGCGCAGCATAGCCACTCATATTGAAGGTTTGTACAGTGGAATGCCCATACATCGAATTCATTGGATTTGACTGGTCTGATTCTGATGCAAAGCCATTCATGACACTTCCGCCGGCAAGACCAAGTCCTGCCAGACCACCAATTTTCAAAAAATCTCTACGGTTGTTCTTCATATTTTTAATGTTATTTCTACTCTTAGCCGTTCAGGCATTATTTATATATTATCTAATCTCTAATATTCAGTCCTTCAAAATAGCAATAATTTATAATCTCATAGCTTTTTTCTAGACTAAATACCAGGAAACCACTTCTCAGCATTTGTGCGGTAGATCTTATCAATCACTGCTTTTGGTAGTTTTAATCCCTGTATCTTTTCTTTAAAATACGGGACATTCATTTCTTCATCGGTTACAAAATACATCCAATCACTTAATCTGGTTTCCTGTATATCCTTTTTAAGTTCAATAGGATCTGAATTCGGTCCAACCCAGTCGTCAGTTGCGTAGATAAGCCTGTCCTGGTATTTAATCATGAAATTCCTGACCTTCTGTCTTTCCTTTATCGACTGATATTCCAAATGACAAATCCGCTCGGCCATGTCAACAGCCATATTCGGGAACTTATCCAGGCGTTTAGCAAGCTCATCAACACTCCATTCCAAACTCCCAAGATGAACCCCAACAAAACGAATATTAGGATGCCTTTCAAGCATCTTATCACGCGCATTAACCTGATCTTCATAGGAAGGGTATTCGGGATGAAGAAACATATGATACTCAGGATGCTTACTAAAATAGTTTTTATCCCCAGAAACGGTCATTTGATCTACCGGTAACCATGCATTACGTGGTTCACCTAGATGCCCTACCAGGGTCTTGCCGCTTTTTTCGATGTAATCAATTACTGGATCAAATCTTGGATCATCAATCATCACAAATTTCCCATCCTTGTCGCGAAGCTCCATGCCAACATTCTTCCAAACCTTCACCCCTATCGCTCCGTTATCAAATGAACCTTTCAGATAAGCCAGTGTTTGTGGCAACCATTTATCAGTTCCCCAATCTGCTACTGTAAAGGTAGTAGCCCAAGCAACCTGCTCAGGATAAGCCTTAACCACCCTAACAGCTACATCCTGCTGATGCTCAACGGTTGGGTAACTTGAGGGATTTACATTTAATGCCAGCAGCCTGAAATTATCTTCTTTAGCCAGATCAATAAAAGTAGTATCGAATGCATTGATATGCGTATGGGTATCATATTTCTCCACCTTCCTGAAATCCTCCATGGAATAATAAGTGGTATCAGCACCATTTGCGTCAGAAGAAGTTTTGCTGGATTGAGAACAATTCTGCATGAACAAAGCAAGTGCCAGCATGCCAGCATAGCGTGAATTTGAAAGTAATTTCATAATCAATTATATAGTCTAAATTTTTATAAATAATTTTTTCTTGTACATCCAGTAAAGAATCAGCCATTCGAAGAATAGAACCAATCCGCCACTAATTAAGGTAGCATAAGCCGGTCCGAGAATCTGATCAAAATTTTTACCGAGATGAATGAACAATGAATCATTGATCACGTTCCGCATCCCACCATCGGCAATAACATAGGCCGCAATAGAATTCACCCCAATCACCATCAGGAAGAATGTTCCCTTTTTACGGTCTTTCATATCAATTAAACCATAAAACATAGCTAGGAAAAGAAAACAAATTCCGCCGCTGAAAATGGTCCATGCCGGAGTCCAGATACGCTTAACAATCGGATTGATACCTGCAAAATGAATTAGAGCACCAAGCAAAATCAGACCAATACCATAACTTACAAAGCTTTTAAACTTCTTAGAAGTTGTAATTGAAGAATTGAGAATATTTCCTGCTAACAGACCCAATACCATGGTGCCAAGTGTGGGTATAAAACTCAATGTGGAATATCCCCCGCCATTGAATAAAAAAGGATTTTCACGCGGAAATATATTCATGAACCATTGGTCGAAAGCCCATGCGAAATTGGTATTCTTATTCCAGTGAGCGGCAAAACCACTTAAATTATGTTCCCAGTTGGCAGTGACACCGGCGGTGGTATAATTGAAGTCAGCTCCTGGAAGCGGATAAAGTGCAAATGCAAGCCAGTAGGCCCCCAAAATAAAGACCAGCATACCTATTTGAACGCGCTGCGAATAAAGCGATATCAAAACCAGAAAAGTATAGCCCAAACCAATCTGGGTTAGGGTGTCCTCAAATGTCCAGTAGGTTTGTTCAGAATGCATAGACCGAAGAAATATCCCAAGGAATATAAGGATGAAAGAACGCTTGATCGTATGGCCGAGTATATTTCCAAAACTGGCTCCTTTGTTCTTCCTGCTAGCTATTGAATAAGGTAAAACCACTCCCACCAGAAAGGTAAAAGATGGCTGTATCATATCATGTAAGCTCAGCCATGTCCATGCAACATGCGACTGATTAAAGCCTATAAATTGCCAGAATGTACTATCGGGCAATGCCTTTGCAACATCCTGAAGGGAAAGCACTTCGGCCATCATCAGCAGCATGACAAAACCACGGTAAACGTCTACCGATGCTACACGATTTTGAGGCAATGCCGGATTTATTGCATCACCGGTAGCTTTAGCATGTTCATTGGATAATTCTGATTCTTTCATTGTATACTTGATTTTTAGTCGCGTTTGTTCGTGATCCCGGCTAAAAGCCAGCTCTTAGCATTTTTATAATATATTTTATCGATTACATCCACCGGCAATTTTAGTCCGCTAAGGTTCCCAAATCCTGGCAAAGTAATCTGATCATCGGTAACAAAGAAAATCCAGTCTCTTACCCAGGCATCATGAATATTTTTAGATAGGCCAGCAGAATCAGTACTTGAATTAATAGCCTTATCGGTACCGTAAACCAGCCTGTCTTGATATTTTATGAAAAAGTTACGGGTTTTCTCTCTATCATTCAAGGTATGTAATTGCAAATTAGTGATTCTTGAGAGATCAACACGCATGTTAGGAAAGCGATCCAACCGTTTAGCCAGTTCTTCAAGACTCCATTCCAGACTTCCTAAATGTGCACCCACAAATTTCAAATCAGGATACTTTTCCAACAGATTATCCCTAGCCTGAATATGAGCTTCATAAGATGGATATTCGGGATGAAGGTACATATGGTACTCCGGATGAGAGCCGTAATAGGATTTACTAAAAGTCATTTTATCCAGGGGAAGCCAGCAATCTCTTGGTTCACCATTATGCCCGATCAATGGAATACCGTTTTGTACGAGAAATTTAAATATTGGCGCCAGTCGCGGATCATCAAGCATCACAAATTTCCCCTTGTCGTCACGGAGATCCATCCCAATGTTCTTCCAGATTTTAACTGCCCGGGCACCTTTTGAAAGGGATAGCTTTAAGTCCCTGATTGTATTTTCAGCCCATCCTTTTTCATTAAACCCCTTTACCGAAAATGTAGTTGCAACCTCCATTTGGCTGGGGAAGTTTTTTAAATGTAGAAGTGCAAATTTCTGCTGCTCAATCCAGGGCAATCCAAATGGCCGGTCATCAACGATATCCAGAAACTGAAAATTATCATCCTGAGCCAGTTTAATAAATGTGTTCTCATCCGTATTGATATGGATGTGGGTATCGAACTTTTTTACAGATTTAAAATCTTCGATAATGTAATAGCGCTTTTCCTTAAACTGAATAGGTTCTTTTGTACTAATGAAAGCATCTTCCACCTTATCAGGAGCTATAAGGGCGGTCAATATAATCAGTACAGATTTAATAGTCATTTATCGCCAGTACAAATAAGAGTTTGAGTTCTTTAAATTAAATAAAACATTCGGAATTCTATTTTTTTTCATTCTGATTTGAGAAATAAGAATGAATGATAAACTGAATTCTACATGGAAAAAGTATGCGAGATTATAAATCTCTCCGGTTTAAAAGCAGTATATAATTCAAACCTAGATAAATTGATATATATCTTTCAACTTCATGAAATTTGCGAGTGTAAACTGCGAATATTAAGAAAACTTCTATGAGTATCTTAAAATTACATAACTATGGCATCAATAATTATCTGGTCGAACCGAGAGTCCCATAAACAAAAAAGCCCCCATAAAATGAGAGCTTTTAATGTACCCAGCGCCGGAATCGAACCGGCACAGTTTCCTATCGGTGTTTGAGACCGACGCGTCTACCAGTTCCGCCAGCTGGGCTTTTGTTTAAACGTTTTACGAAAATTCGCTCCTCGTTGCGGGATGCAAACATAAATAAAATTTTAATAATTTAAAGGGTTTAGGCTTTGAATTTGTTCAGACTTTCCCTGATCCGTAAGAGGTATTTCTGACGATACCAGATATCCTTGATCATCAACAAGATATTATCAGCATCCTCCCCTGTTTTGGCATCAAATTCATCCGTAGCAGACTTCAGCTCATCAAACAAGGTCATTTCCATCGCATCAATCTGCCCGCTTAGCTCTGCCAGTTTCAACTTATCATGATCGAATTCCATTTCCATCAGGGCCTCATTCACATCCATCATATCCATTAAAAAATCCTGAGGCAAAACATATTTATCACCATCAGCAAGCATATTATTCAGGGAGAGAACATATTCAATCCGTTTCAATGGATCAGATAAAATCTGATAAGCCTTATTATTCAAAGTAGACAGCTCCAAAATCTCAGCCTGCTTTTCATCGCTTTCATTCACATAAAAGTCGGGATGATAGCGCTTACTCAGCTCATAGAATTTTTTCTTGACTAAGGCGCTGTCAATTTGAAAACTAAGAGGGAGATCATATAACTCGAAATAATTCACGGTGGGAATAGGATTATAGGATTTTAGGATTATAGGATTAATGGATTATAGGATTAATGGATTTTAGGATTTTAGGATGGAGAAGTACTCAAGGTGGTAGTTATGTGTTGCCAACACTTTATTTTAAATTCTTAACTAAAACTTGCTAAGTTCCCTCCTGCGTCAGCCTTGCCTACCGGCAGGCAGGGATAACATCCCTATTCAAATAAAAAAATTAATTTTAATTCCCAATTCAACTGTCATCCCGATACCTATCGGGAGTCAACTGTCAATTAATTATGTGTTTAAATATGTCGTTCCCAAAAACAAACACCATTAAGGTAATCAATATCACGAAGCCCACCATTTGAGCACGTTCCATGAATTTATCGCCAAGTGGCTTACCTTTCACCATTTCAATCAACAGGAAAATGGCATGACCACCGTCCAGTGCAGGAATAGGCAATAAGTTCATTAATGCCAGTGCCATCGATAACAATCCAACCAGACTCCAGAATTTCACCCAGTTGACTGTACCTCCAAACATGGTAGCGATACCGATTGGTCCGGTGAAGGCTTTGTTCGCTTTCACTTGTCCGGACGCTACTTTACCCAATCCCTTGGCATTATCCATAAAAGACCCCCAGGCTTTAGCAGCTCCAACAGGTAATGACGCCAATAAACCATAGTTTACGCTCTCGAGTGGAATATTGAAATATTGTGGAATGTATATTCCAATAGTACCATCTTCAGAAACCTGAGTAGGAATTTCAATAGCCTGCTGATCACGGAATACCGAGATTGCGACAGTTTTATTTTTAGATGCCTGAACCTCCGATTTAAATTCATCATAAAATGTAACCGGCTTGGCATTAACTGCTAAAATACTATCCCCAACTTTTAGTCCGGCTTTTTCGGCATTACCACCAGGGGCGATCTGTGCCACACCAGATATCCTGACTCTTGGTTCAACAAACTGCCCGATTCCAAGATCTGAAACCATTTCCAAAACATCTCCCGGTACCTGCACAGGTATAGTTTGCCCATTTCTCTGAACGGTAAGTTCTGTATTTCCTAACAATACCTTAGAGCTTGTTAATTCTTCAAATCGCTTAACAGGAGTACCATTCACAGCTGTAATTCGGTCGCCAACTTGCAAGCCAATTTCTTTACCGATAATTCCAGGTGCAATGCCATCTGGAAGTTTATCATTCGGAATAAAAGTCTCTCCATTCTTTAGCGTAAGCATCCAGAAAATGAATATACCCAGCACAATATTCACCGTTACTCCACCCAGCATGACAATAAGTCGTTGCCAGGCAGGTTTTGAGCGAAATTCCCAGGGTTGCGGCGGACCTGCAAGCTGTTCGGTATCCATCGATTCATCGATCATCCCTGAAATCTTCACATAACCACCTAATGGCAACCATCCAATTCCATATTCGCATCCTTTATAGTTAAAACTGAATAATTTAAAGCCCCAGGCATCAAAAAACAGGTAAAACTTCTCCACTCTGATTCCGAAAGCTCTGGCAGCAAAAAAGTGCCCTGCTTCGTGTAATATGATTAAAATTGATAATCCCAATAACAGTTGTCCTGTCATTACTAATCCATCCATACCTTTACTCTTATATTTTTAATTAAACTCTATGATTTACTATTTGTTACTAATTGCTGTGCTAAGATTCGTGTGATCTTGTCTGTTTCTAAATAATCATCAATTGTAGGGTCTGAAATAAACGCAATTTCAGACATGCATTGTTCGATGATATCACTCATCTTTAAAAAGCTAATATTCTCTTTCAAAAATTCTGCCACAACTACTTCATTAGCCGCATTGATTACACATGGCATATTCCCGCCACAATTTAAAGCATCAAATGCAAGCGCAAGGTTTCTGAACGTCTTTTTGTCAGCCTGCTCAAAACTCAAATTCGGAAAATCGGCAAAATTAAATCTTGGAAATGAGTTTTCTATCCGTTCGGGATAAGCCATGGCATATTGAATAGGCAATTTCATATCTGGCAAACCCATTTGTGCTTTCATCGAGCCATCCTTGAACTGAACCAAAGAATGTACGATCGACTGTGGGTGAACAATGACGTCAATCTGTGAAACATCCAAATCAAAAAGCCATTTAGCCTCTATTACTTCAAGACCCTTATTCATTAAACTAGCTGAATCGATGGTTATTTTTTCACCCATTACCCAATTAGGATGCTTTAAAGCCTCTTTACGAGTGATATTAGCCAGAAAATCTCTATCCTTACCTCTAAACGGACCACCTGAAGCTGTCAGGTAGATCTTTTCAATAGGATTTTGTTCTTCGCCTATAAGGCATTGAAAAATAGCTGAATGTTCTGAGTCGACCGGCAAAATTTTGACACCACACGCTCTGGCAAGGCTTGTAACCAGTTCTCCGGCAACAACAAGAGTCTCTTTATTTGCAAGGGCTATGTCCTTTCCGGCTCTGATTGCGGCAAGGGTTGGCATCAGTCCAGCAAAACCAACCATAGCAGTTAGTACCAAAGAAATTTCAGGCTGCTCCAAAATAGAGCAGAGCTGATCTTGTCCGCATAAAACCTTAATTTTTGTGCTTCTTAACGCACTTTTTACTTCATCCAGCTTTGATTGATCGGTAATAACAACATATTCCGGATTAAATTCCAGAGCTTGTTTTATTAAAAGAAGGGCATTGCTGTTTGCCGTCAAAAGGAAGGCCCGGAAACGATCCGGATTTTGACGAATCACTTCAAGAGCCTGTGTACCAATGCTTCCGGTTGAACCCAGAATAGCGATACTCTTTAATGCTAAACCATTATTAAAACTTTTTCCCATCAAACCGAAGCCGATTTATTTAATTAAAACTGAAATTATCTAAAATATTAATTTTTTGAGATTTCTAATCTATTTGCTGATCCACTCATTCAATTCATTTGCAATATGCCTGTCATTTGACAAGCGAGGTACTTTATTTTGCCCGCCAAGTTTACCCTTCGATTTCATATAGTTTATGAATGCGTCCTTTTTGAGCTGATGCATGATCAGGGGTCTCAAAACTTTACCCTCAATCAGATCAAAATAATAGGTATTTTTTTTCTGAAGTGCCAGATCAACTTTTAAACTGAAACTATCCATATCCTGAGGAGCTTTCTCAAACTCGACATACCATTCATGGTAGGGTAAAGAACCGACTTCAGGACTTACCTGCGGGGCCACGGTAAATTCAGTAATTTCAAGACCCTCCTCACCAGCAACAGATAAAAGAGCATGCTCAACTTCTTCCCCAATTACATGTTCACCAAAAGCAGAAATAAAATGCTTGACTCTTCCAGTGACCAAAATCCGATAAGGATTTTTGGAGACAAATTTAACTGTATCTCCAATACTATAGCCCCATAAGCCGGCATTAGTATTTAATATTATTGCATAATTTTTATTCAGTTCAACATCTTCAAGGGATATCCGGCCTGGCTTTTCGTTATAATACTCATCTGCTGGGATAAATTCATAGAAAATACCTGAATCAACAAGTAAAAGCAAGCCTCTTTCCTTTTGAGAATCCTGGAAGGCAATGAAACCTTCTGATGCTGGATAGGTCTCAATAGAATCGACACTCCGTCCGATACTTTCTTCAAGACGCGCACGGTACGGTTCGAAATTTACTCCTCCGTATACAAATAGGGAGAAATTCTTAAAGATATCGCCAATTTTTTTTTCATCTGTAGCTGTTTTGAGCCGATCGAAATACATTTGAACCCATGGTGGAATCCCGGATATCAGTCGCATATCTTCGTTTATTGTCTCTTTTACAATCGCATCGACCTTTTTCTCCCAATCTTCAATACAATTAGTAAGATAAGATGGCAGACGATTCTTTTGAAGGTAAGCCGGAACATGGTTGGCAACTATCCCAGACAATCGTCCGAAATTTATCCCATTCTTCCGTTCAAGAACAGGGCTGCCCTGCAAAAAAATGAGCTTACCATCAAGAAACTCTGATTTACCGGTTTCATGGATATATGAGAATAATGCATTTCGAGCTCCATTCAAGTGTTCTGGCATTGATTCCTTTGAAATTGGAATATATTTTACCCCGGATGTCGTACCTGAAGTTTTAGCGAGATAGATAGGCTTGCCGGGCCACATCACATTAGGTTCACCGCCAACTACCCTATCAATATAAGGCTTAAGATCCTCATAATCAGCGAGTGGAACACGATTTTTAAAATCATCATAATCTCTGATTGAGACAAAATCATGGTCAATTCCAAAAGCAGTGTCTTTTGCCTGCTTCATGAGACGCATAAAAGTGCGCTTCTGTGCATCAAGTGG
>JBIIRT010000212.1:0-2825 GCA_044341405.1 Daejeonella sp.
TAGGTTCGGGTGAGAATCGAGTTAATAGGAATAACAACCCTATTCTCAACTCCCAATTTTTCTATTTTCTTTTCCTTCAGCAGAAAAGAAACAAAATGCCGCCGCTGCGTCTGATGCTTCTAAAGGTAGTATTTAGGCCTTGCCTGTAATTACCGCACCAGCCAAGGCGGATAAAAACGTTAACGGAGATTCTGTGCTTAGGCCAAAGCTTATGAACAACTCATACTGATAAGTAAAAAATCTACAAGTTTTAAGTCAGTGAAAAATTAATATAGTACTGAATGGGGATATCTGGAAGCTACAAACTTACTATATAGCACACAAGTGACTATTACATGTGAAATTAATTTTAACTGGACAACGGTGATTTCAATTTAGTTAAGAGATCACCATCTGGTAGACTGGAATTTCCAGCCTGGAACTTTCTTCTGCATTTCAACCTCATCATTTCTCTTTTTGAGACCGCAGTTAATATAATTTTGATGCAACCTGGCTAATGCTACTTTATCCAGTTCTACGCCTAAGCCAGGCTCCTCTGGTACCATAACAGAACCATCAGTAAATTTAATCCGGCCACCCAGAATAACTTCATCCGATTGCCATGGATAGTGTGTATCTAAGGCATAGGGCATTTTTGGAAGAGCAGCGCCTAAATGAACCATTGCGGCCAATGAAATTCCTAAATGACTGTTAGAGTGCATAGACAAATCCCTGCCAAAGGTTTCACAAATGCCAGAAAGTGTCATAGATGCCTTTAAGCCGCCCCAAAAGTGGTGATCACTTAAAATAATGTCTTCAGAACCAATTTTTATACTAGAAGGTATCTCCTCGAATGAGGTGGTACACATATTCGTAGCCAGCGGTGTGGTCAAAACTTTTTTTACTGCGGCCATATTCTCCTGACCGCGTACGGGATCTTCTAAGTATTCCAATACCCCTTCAAGTTCCTTTCCATATTGAATTGCCGTATCCAGAGCCCAAATGGCATTGGGATCAAATCGCAAGGGAACTGATGGACCGAACTCTTTATACAGTGCCAGAATTGTATCCACTTCTATTCTTGGCTCAAAAACACCTCCCTTTAGTTTGATAGATTGAAAACCAAACTCTTTGCACATGGCCCTTGCCTGCTGTACTGTTTCTTCAGGAGTTAGGGCAGCTTTTTGTTTTGCGGCCTCCCAGCCTTGTGCATTTGGGTTAAGGTTGAATCCAAACTCTCCTCCTGCACCTTCGTATTTATAAAAAAGGTATGCGGAAAAGGGTACACTTTCCCGCATTTTACCTCCAAGTAAATCTACAATTGGCCGACCAAGGACTTTGCCCATAATGTCCATACAGGCAACTTCAACTGAACTGAAAATATGTACCAGTTTACGCTGATCCCAGGGAGCTTCTCCTCTAGCCTTAGGCGATTCGGAACCAAATCGCTCGGATAATATTGCTCTTATTTGATTCAGTTGAAAAACATCCTGCCCGATCAGAAGCTCCTTTGCTTCATAAAGTGCCTGCTCGATATCAGAAGTTCCAGGTATTTCACTAATCCCCGAAATCTGATCATCGGTAATAATTTCCAAAATAATTCTCAGCGCATAAGGAGCATGCAAACCTGCAGCATTTAATAATGGCGGGTCAACAATCGCTATTGGTGTAATTAGGATATCCTTTATTCTGGGTCCCCTTTGTCTGAGCATACTGTATTTTTTGAAATTAGCTTGCAGCTTCAGCTTCTTCTGTTACAGCCTGAATTAAGCCCTTGATATAACCATAGCAAAATGCAAATGACTGCCAATTGGCTACCGGATCTTTGTGGTAAGGTACATGATCAGGCATGACCATTCCATCAAATCCAACTTCACGTAATTCACGAACAACCTGTAGGAAATTCATATCTCCGTTATCAGGATATACTTCCTGGAAATTACCCCAACCACCTTTGATGTTTCTCAGGTGAATATTAAATATCTGATTCCGCTCTCCGGCCCATCTGATAATCGGAATGATATCATTTTTAGGATCCTTTAAGCCTTCGGCGATTGAACCAATACAGAAGTTAAAACCATGGTATTTGCTGTCATACAATTGAGCAAAACGTTTGATCCCTTCAAACACATCAGGGCTGTTCCAGCGGGTGATCCCTCTGTATCCAACCGGCGTTGGTGGATCAGCAATATGGTTAGCAAGTTTTACATTGTATTCTTTAGCTACAGGAAGAGTTCTGTCGAGTAAATAAGTAATACGCTCAAACATATCATCAATACTTACATCACCGGCAATCGTTTTTGGATCATTCCTTTTTAACGCTTCGGCCAAATTCCAGGTGCTGTATTCTGCATTCCCCCTTTTTGGGTCAAGAGTTTTACCTGTTCTTAGTACCGGCAAAATAGTAGTGTTATAGTTAAGCACCTTGATACCAGTCTTGCCAGCAACCATAATCATCTGATTGAGCATATCGATTTCACGGTCTCTTTGCGGACTTTTACCAAGCATCACATTAGGGAAAAGTACTTTATCAATCCCTGCAGAAGATAGAGGCCAATGATAAGCATCTAAACTAATGCCATACTTTTCACAGGCTTCACGCATTTTAAGTGAATCCTCTAAATCCCAACCCACATTCGGGATATATTTAGGCGAGCCTCCATCAATATTAAAGACGCCACAGCGTCCTTTCAGTTGTAAATTTGCTTCAGTTGTTCCGCCCGACTGGCAGCCAACTTTCATCAAAACTTTTTTAGGTTTTGGTTTTACTTCTGCCAGTGATTCCATTGGTGACAACACGGAAGCACCAATGGATCCGGCTGCGATTGTTTTAACAAAATTTCTAC
>JBIIRT010000020.1:0-32663 GCA_044341405.1 Daejeonella sp.
TGCCCAAACTTATTCGAAAGAAAGCTAACCAATCCATTGTCTGTCAACAAAATCACAGGCAAAGGAACAGCAACATGACCAAAAAAATGCCACTCATGCGAGTCTGCAATATGATGTAGAATCATCTTGGAAATGTCTTCTTCCTTTTCCGGTTTAGCATCATGTGGCTGTGCTGTTGTAGCATGTGCCGTATCTGAAGAGGCATGTTCCTGAGAAAATGCGGAAAAACTCAAAAAGAAAATTAACATTGCACAAGTAGCTATGCTGAAGAATTTTTTTGAATTGAAAATATGGCTCAAATCCATTTATTGTAAGGAATTTACTTTATTTTTTGGTTGCGCAAGTTACATAACAAACAATATATTTCAAATACTGTATGAAAGAAATATAGATAAAAAAAATTGACGATAAATTTAATGGGGGCTACCGTGTTTGCATTGATATAAACAAAGGCTATAATCATACAAAAAAGCAACTTTATGGTAACACTACCAAGCAATGCCTGCCCGGATGCTTTATCACTAATGCTCATCCTCCAGGAAGCAATTAGATAAATACTTAGTGTTAAAATTTCAAATATCCAGAACAATGCCCAAAACTTCGGAATTAAGAACTTTATTTCAGGGTAATAGAATTGAAAGATCAGCGGTGCAATAGCCAGGGAAATTGTAAAAAGAATGAAATAAACTATAAAGCGGGTAATTCTCATGATTTTAACTGTCTGATAGTCTGGTAAATCGACAAAAAGACACCCAAAACACATGCTATTGCAGTTACCCATTGGGTCTTATGTTCATAATACTGATCGGTTTTATAGCCGATGTAAGCTGCGAATCCGATAATCGCCATCATCTGAAATGCAACACCAGTATATTTCACATAACTATTTATAGCCTGCTTTTCAGTTTTGTATTCTACAGGTTTATTATCCTGCTGATGATCTTCATCATTATGATTCATAATTCCTGTTTAAATGCCTTCAAAAATATCAAAAATAAGAATGAATCACTCAACTAAATCAGTACAAAATTTATTCAGTACCAAAGTCTGAAAGAGTTTTATGGCTGAAAGAGTTTATCTTTATCTCTCAAAATCTGTAGTTATAAAATATCTTTGCAGAGATTCTGTTATATATTTCAAGCACGATTAAATTGAATTCAAATATTCTGACTGCTTTTCGTTTTCTAATCCCAGGCTGCTTTTTATGCTTTAGCCTGTTATCCTGCAGCTCTCAGAAAGAAACTGTAGCCAACAGAAGCATGCAAAACTTAACAGCACATTATAACATTCTATATAATGCAAAAGAACTGATAAGTAAAAGTGAAAATAACATTCAGTTAAATTACACGGATAATTACGATAGGTTAATCTCCGTTTACAAAGAACCCAATGAAAGTCTGTCGCAGTCCGAATTAAAAAATCTTGATGATGCAATCTTTAAGGCAAATACCATTGCTAATGAAAAATCACTAAGTAAATACGTAGATGATGCTTACTTTCTAATTGGTAAATCAAACCATTTGAGGTCTAATTTTTTTAATGCAGTTGAATTCTTCAACTATGTTTACACCAATTATCCAAAAGAAAAAGAAATCAGGCAGGCTGCCCTTGCCTGGAAGGCCAGATCTTTGATTGCATCCGAAAGATTAGAAGAGGCTCAAAGCACCCTGGATACTGCACTTAGTAAAATAAATTCAGAAAAAAAATCCGTTGCAGATATCTACGCAACACGTGCACAACTTTATATCTATTCAAGGGATGAAAAACAAGCGATAAAATTATTGGAGAAAGCGATAAAAACAGTTAAAAATAAGCAGAAGAAAATACGCTGGACTTACCTAATTGCTCAATTATATCAAATTACCGACAATCCAAAGAGCGCCTTGATCAATTATACTAAAGTTATTAAAAGCAATGCTCCATTTGACATGGCTTTTAATGCAAACCTTAGTCGCATAAATATTAAAACCAAACTAAATGGTGACACTTTCCGCAGAACCAAAGAAATAATGTCACTTCTGAAGGATGACAAGAACAGGGAACTTATCGATCAGATATATTTTGAGATTGCAAATAGCTATGCGGAAACAAATAATTTGGAAAAAGCCATTGAAAATTTTAACCTGGCCATACAAAAAAGCAGTAAAAATTTGACTTTAAAGGGACTTGCCTATGTCGAGCTGGCTGAAATATATTTTGGTCAGTCTGATTTCTTAAGAGCAAAAGCTTATTATGACAGCACCTTAACCAGCCTCCCAAAAACTTTCCCTGATTACTCACTGATTAAAAGAAAGGCCGATAATCTGGAGTTACTATCAAACGGTTTAACCATCATTGCCAAGGAGGACACACTTCAGTTGCTGGCCAGATTACCTGATAGTGAGCGCAGTTTAAAAATCAATAAAATAATTCTTGATCAGGTTCAAAAAGCACAGAACAGTTCAAGTACAACTACCTCTGGAAACAAAAGTATGTCTTCTATCCCAAGTTCCCTGGGTTCACGTGATACAAAATTTTACTTTAATAATTCTTCTGCATTAAGTCAGGGACTAGCTGATTTCAAAAAGCGCTGGGGCCCAAGAAAACTGGAGGATAACTGGAGAAGAAGTCAAAGGGTTATAACTGAGCTGCCCTCAGCAATTCTACTAGATCCTGGGAATTCTTCAAATCCATTTCCAACAACAACAGAATTAAAAACTGAGCCTGACACAAAATCCTTAGTTAAAGAATATTTAATGTCTGTTCCCTTGAGTGCTGAAAAAATGGCTCAATCAAATCAGAAAATTGCCCTAGCACTTTATGATATCGCCAACTATTATCGTGATATATCGGCTGATACTACTCAAGCTATAAAAACGTATGAGCAATTATTAAACAGATTCCCTGAAAATCAAAATAAGTTAGCAGTTTATTACAACTTATATAGACTTTACAACACCGTAAATAAGAAACGATCGGATGAATATAAAACTGTATTACTAAGTAAATTTCCGGAATCCCCGTTTGCAAAGATAATTTTAGACCCAGATTACAGTAATAAACTTGACGAGCAGGAAACTGTTTTTAACCGACTTTATAACGACATTTACGATCTTTACGTCAAAAAGAATTATGCTGAAATGCTAAACTCGGTTGAGAAGTATAAACAAGTTTCAGGTATTGAAAAGGTGCCTGCCCAACTGGCTTATCTAAATTCTCTTGCAATCGGAAACACAAAAAAACTTCCTGAACTGGAAAATGCTTTTAAAACAATAATCGCTAATTTCCCTGACGAAAAGCTTATTGTTCCACTTACCAAACAGCATCTTGCATTCATTGACTCTAACAGGGCCACAATGGCAGATAGAATTGTAGCACTAAGCGATCAGAATTTTAACAATAGATTTTTTCAGGAGCCAGAAATTGAACAGGCTACGATTTCGGTCGGTGCTCCTACCATTGCTAATAATGCTGGTTCTGATACTAAAGATAAAACAGAAAGCGTTCAAGCTGTGGAACAAAGCGGCCTATTCAGGAAAGAGGATTCTGCTGAACATTATTTCGTTGTGAACATTTTTGACCCATCAGTTAATTTAAGTTCTTCAAGATTTGGGATTGGACAGTTCAACAGAGCCAATGTACCCAAATCGGCGATAAAGCATCAATTAAAATCAGTAGCTAACCAAAATCAACTGATATTTGTGGGTCCTTTTGCAGAAAAGGAGGCCGCAGTAACTTATTTTACTGCAATTAGTCCGCTAATAAGAACAATTATGAAGATACCGGCCGTAAAATATAATACCTTCATAATTAATTCCCAGAATTTTGACAAACTAATTGACAAAGACACAGTCGAACAATATATTGAGTATTATAATAAAAACTATTAATATAATCCATTTATGAATACCAAGCTGACACAGCATGATTTAAATCGCTATACTATCCTCTTCTGGAAATGGATTCTGGGGTTTATTGCATTTGGAGCTATCTTGATTTTCAGCATTGGTTTAGGACTTTTTGGAAGACTCCCTGATCTTCGCACACTTGAAAACCCTAAAAGTTATCAGGCTTCAGAAGTTATATCGAGTGATGATATTGTATTAGGCACCTATTATGTTCAAAACAGATCTAATGTTCGATATGATGAGATATCGCCCAATGTTATCAATGCACTGATAGCCACAGAAGACATTCGATTTTATAGTCATTCCGGAATTGATTTCAAACGTACATTTACCGTTATATTTTATAATCTGGCTGGTAAGCGACAAGGCGCAAGTACGATTACTCAGCAGCTTGCCTTAAACCTTTTTTCAAAAGAAGGAAGATCCAAAAACTTTACCAAGCGATTAATTCAAAAATCACAAGAACTCATAGTTGCCGTTAAGCTTGAGCGACAGTATACTAAAGAAGAAATTCTTACCATGTATCTCAACACGGTAGATTTTGGCTCTTACAATACTTTTGGAATTAAATCTGCGGCAAGAACCTATTTCAGCACAACACCTGATAAACTTAAACCTGAACAGGCTGCCATTCTAATTGGTATGCTAAAAGGACCTTCACTTTATAATCCTCGCCGTAATCCAGAAAGAGCTTTAAGACGCAGAAATACTGTGCTAGAAAACATGCACAATGCAAATTACATTAGTGATGAAGAAGTGGAATCACTTAAAAAAATCCCCTTAAACCTCGCATTCAACCCTTCTGATCACAATGAGGGGTCTGCACCTTATTTCAGGGCAGTACTTAAGAAAGATATTCAACAGACACTCGAAGAAAATTCAATTTTTAAAGCTGATGGAACGCCTTACGATCTAGACAGAGATGGACTAAAGATTTATACAACCATCAATTCGCGGATGCAGAAATATGCAGAAGATGCGCAAAAAGAATATTTAAAAACCCTGCAGATTCAATTCAATAATTCTTGGGGAGGTAGAGACCCTTTTGACATCCCGGAAGCCAAATTACTTATTGATCAAGGTATGCGACGTTCAGATCGTTATCAGCAGCTAAAATCCGATGGAAAGACTGAAGAGGAAATCCTTCAAAATTTCAGGACGCCAGCTCAAATGACAATTTTTAGCTGGAGAGGCGAAATTGACACGGTAATGCGACCTTTAGATTCTATAAAATACTATAAACTCATGCTTCGGAACGCACTTATGTCGATGGAACCTCAAACCGGTTATGTTCGCGCATGGGTAGGGGGAACAAATTACACCCATTTCAAATATGATCAGGTCAAAATGGGAACCCGACAAGTTGGATCAACGGCAAAACCTTTTACCTATGCAGTTGCTATTGGCAATGGCGGATATTCACCATGCTATACCGTAGCCAATGAGCCGGTTGGCATAGATGCCGGCGATGGCACTACCTGGTATCCAAAAGCTTATAAACCAATTCCAGGGACACTTACCCTTAAAAAGGCATTAGCAAATTCACAGAATTATGTTACTGCCTACATGATGAAGCAAGTTGGACAGACAGCAGTTGCAACCTTTACTAAAAACATGGGTATAACAAGTGATGTACCGGCAGTTCCATCAATTTGCCTCGGTTCCTTTGATGCTTCAGTCTATGATATGGTTGGTGCATATTCAGTATTTGTTAATCATGGAATATGGACTGAACCTATTTATCTTTTGCGAATAGCAGACAAAAATGGAAACGTTATTTACGAACGTCGCCCAAGAATAAAAGTTGTGATGGATGAACAGACAGCCTATGTTATGACCGATATGTTAAAGGCTGTTGTAAAGGAAGGAACCGGGGCAAGATTGGGCTGGAAATATAATCTTACCAATCCTATCGGAGGAAAAACAGGCACGACACAGAATAATTCTGATGGATGGTTTATGGGAATTACACCTGAATTGGTGACAGGTGTATGGACAGGTGCCGAAGACAGAGCAATCCATTTCAGTACTACCAGTTTCGGCGAAGGCGCCAATACAGCCCTACCGATTTTCGCAATCTATATGCAAAAAGTATATGCAGACGCTACATTGAAATATACAAAAGATGATTTCCCTCCGCCAAAGGGTGGAATAAGCACCGTTATTGATTGCGGTGAATATTCAAAACAGCAATCCGGAGTAAGTGAACTTGATAAAAAACTGGGTTTCTAAAATTTCTATACCCCTAAACAAATTGCATATTCTTAGATTTGGGTTGGATATGATGATTACCCTTGCATGAAAGAATTTGATCCCCGTCCGGAGTTAAAGAATATCCCCAAAAAACCAGGGATCTATCAATTCTGGTCTGAAACCGAAGAGCTAATTTACATCGGCAAGGCCAAAAACCTAAAAAATAGAGTTTCATCCTATTTTAATAAAGACAACTTTCGGGTCAATGCAAAAACCCGGATTCTTGTTAGTAAAATCAAGAAAATAACATTTACTATCGTAGATACTGAAATTGATGCTTGGTTACTTGAAAATAGCCTGATTAAGAAACATCAGCCAAAGTATAATGTGATGCTGAAGGATGATAAAACCTATCCCTGGATTATTATCAAGAACGAAAAATTTCCAAGAATTTTCTGGACCAGAAGAATAATCAGGGATGGTTCAACCTATTTCGGACCTTATGCATCGGTGGGTATGATGCATACAATTTTGAGTATGATCAAAGAGATCTACCCACTAAGAACCTGTACCTTGCCTCTGACCCATGAAAACATTCATTCTGGCAAGTTCAGGGTTTGCCTGGAATATCAGATCGGCAATTGCAAAGGGCCATGCCAGGCCCATCAAACAGAAGAAGATTATAACCATAGTATTTCAGATATAAAAGAGATCCTGAATGGTAAAACAGGTACGGTAATCAGACGTATCAAAAATCAGCTGGAGGAATCAGTGAGTGGATTAAACTTTGAACTTGCACACAACCTGAAGCAAAAGCTTGATATGCTTGATAATTATCAAAGTAAATCAACGATTGTGAGTTCCTCAATTACTGATGTGGATGTATTCAGTATAGCAACTGATGATAAACATGCTTTTGTGAATTTCCTGAAAGTAATGAATGGTACCGTTATCCAGACTCAAACACTGGAAATCAAAAAACGCCTAGATGAATCAGATGAAGAGCTATTAAGTATTGCAATCACTGAATTTAGATCGAGGTTTGACAGCAGTTCAAAAGAAATTATTATACCCTTTGAATTGGAAATTCCAGACTCAGGAATAAAGTTTACCATTCCAAAACTCGGTGAGAAGAAGAAATTACTTGAACTTTCACAAAAAAACGTAGCCTATTTCAAACGTGATAAATTAGATCAATATGAAAAACTTAATCCCGGACTGAGAACAGATAGACTATTGGCTCAGATGATGAAGGACCTCCGTCTAAATCAATTACCGGTACATATAGAGTGTTTTGACAACTCAAATTTTCAAGGAAAATTTCCAGTTTCGGCAATAGTAGTTTTTAAAAATGCTAAACCATCAAAAAAAGATTACAGGCATTTTAATGTCAAAACAGTAGAAGGCCCTGATGATTTTGCAACTATGGAAGAAGCGGTCTTTAGAAGGTATAGAAGACTATTGGATGAAGGACAAAGTTTGCCACAGTTAATAGTAATAGATGGTGGCAAGGGTCAGCTATCATCAGCCATAAAGAGTTTAAAATTATTGGGCATTGACAAGCAGGTAACAATTATTGGTATTGCAAAACGACTTGAAGAAATTTATTATCCAGGGGATCAGTACCCATTATACCTTGATAAAAAATCTGAAACTTTAAAAATTATACAACAATTAAGGGATGAGGCACACCGCTTCGGAATTACCTTTCATAGAAAAAAACGGAGCATTGCAACCCTTGCAAGTGAACTTGAAAGCATACAGGGCATTGGAAAAACTTCTGCCGAAAAATTATTGAGACATTTTAAATCTGTAAAAAAAATCAAGGAAGCCCCTCAAGAGGAACTCCTAGAAATATTAAATAAAAATCAAATTGATGCGCTGATAGAATTCTTTAAATAAAAACGCCGCTCTGAATTAAATCGGAGCGGCGCATATTACTATTTGATTGTCCTTGTTAGAAGGACCATAAATCATGCTCAAAGTCCATTAATGC
The DNA here is from genome assembly GCA_044341405.1 of Daejeonella sp. Taxonomy (GTDB): domain Bacteria; phylum Bacteroidota; class Bacteroidia; order Sphingobacteriales; family Sphingobacteriaceae; genus Daejeonella. The sequence continues at coordinate 8,077 of JBIIRT010000020.1, forward strand.
TTTCTTCACTCGCTCAGATTCATAGAGTTTATCAATCCCCACTGCATAATCTTTAAAACGTAAATCTTCCGGATTTGATTCCTTAACGATATAACTGGCAAAAATACGCTTCATGAACAAATCGTCATAACTAAGTCCTGTCGCGTCATTCTCTCTGTTAACTACAGGTTTAGTTACCAATAAGTGACGAGCTTCAGGAAAATATATCCAAAATGCAGGTTGTTCATCAAAAGATTGACCAGCAGCTGAAATACGGATCATTGGTGCGATTCCAACAATTCTCGGTTCGAAAACTGAGCGTTGTTTATCGAAAATCCAATCCTCTTTAATTCTGAATTTTAAAATACTGTCTGGATTGAATTCACCTGGTTTTATTATCGTTCCCGTTTGATTTCCATCCGTATCAAAGGTTGGAACCAAAACACTATCGGCGAACTTTCCCATTGCTTGTTCAGGCTTCAAAACAACATTAAATTCATCCCCATTAACATCATCTTTAGTACTACTGGCATCATATGCTGTAAGTTCACCGGCAATAATGGCATCAGTCAATATGGTGATGAGGCGGGCTTTAGGAGAAGCGTAAATCATATTCACCTTATCGCGAACATCTATTTCCCTCCAAACGCGCTTGCTATACATTACGTCAGTTTCCCTCAAATTAGCGTAGGGTATAACTTTAGAATCAGTTATGTTAGTCTTTTTATAATATCCATCCAGAGGTTTTTCAACCGCTTTGGGTTTGGTATCATTTCTCAAATTTGGAGCTTGCGCACTAAGTTGTAAAGTACCGGCAATCAAAATCAGAGCAAAAATTATCTTTTTCATAGTACTCAATTTGCTTTAAAAGCCATAGGGTCGAGCTGCCTTTGTGTTCCATCCGGACCAACAGCAACAATATCATCAAAAATAACCCTCGTACCTGGCGTTATTGCGGCCACAGCAGCGGTCATCTGTGAGCTAAATGAATTTCCATTTGCCTGAAGAACAACAACATCAGCACGTGGCCTAGCTATTACAAGACTAAAGCGGGTAACATTAAATTTAGCATCAAAATCAAAACCCTCAAGTACCGCAAAAATTGAACCTTGCGCCTTAATTACCACTGAGCTCAAAGCACCTCCGGTTTTTCCTGCAAACTTAGCTTTTGGATCAGGAATTCGTTTAACTCTGAAATCACTTGACCCAATGTTCTGAACTTTGCCGCTTACGTTAGCTGCAACATTTACTTTAGCTGTAGTTCCAGGTGTATTTACTGTAACAGTGTATTTCCCATTAGACCCGGATATTGTTCCTCCAGTCATAGTAACAACTAAATTCTCTTTCGAAATTCCAGGTGCTGAAACGGAAACAGGGTTTGGAACGCCCACGTAAAATACATTCATTTTATCAGGAGAAACAACTGCTGATGGACGTGCAACCTGATATTTTTGTTCAGTGGTTGTGTACGTTTTTATTGTACCATCAGTTTGCTTAATACGCACAGTACCAGTCCAACTGAATATTCCTTCACTTGAAGTATTGACAGTATATGTTCCTTTACCTTCTTTAACTTGTAACCTTGAACCACCTACAGTTATTTCTGGACTCGATTTAGAATCTGATGCGGTTAGAAATACCTCTGCTGTATATGGTTGTCCAGCAATTAGATAAGAAGTTGGTGCAACAGCAACCGCAGCAAACTGATCAAGGTTAACCACTGCAACATCCATCTGACCAAGAACTCTTTTAACAACTTCAGCTTCAGCATTTTTAGTATCTGCTTTTATCTTTGCTAAGGCCGTTAAAGCTGCCGTCAGAGGGATACCATCACCAAAATTTAATTGTTCCCAGCTTTTTTGAACTCCAGCACGGCTTGCCGGGTCTTTTGCTTCTAAGGAGAAACTTACGTTTTTACGATCTTTTTCATCAATCAATGCAATTAGCTTTTGGCGAGTATCATTGATTTTTTTCTTCAACTCAGCACCACGAAGCTCATTGATCATTAACCTTGATGAGATATCGAGGTTGTCTCTTTTGCTAATATCGCCAGTACTCTCATTGTATCCTCCGCCTTCTGATTCAAAAAGCTTTTGCAGCCCTTCAACATAAGTATTCAATTCGCTTGTATATGAACTGGCTTTTTTTGCCTTTTCATAAATAGGACGAGCTCTTTCGGGCTCATCTTTTAGTTTTGTTGCTTCAAATGAAGCATACGTGGCATCAACACCAATTTGAACATTCTGCGTCGATGCATTTAAACTATCCGTTAAATTTTTGAAGGCTTCTAAAATTGAATCACTGACATTCAGTGCTACTAAACCCAATAAAACTAGGTAAAGTATTCCAATCATTTTCTGCCTTGGGGTTTCTTTACCTCCAGCCATGTAATTTTATTTAAAAAATTAAAGATCTAAAATTCGCTAATCAATTATGCGCGGTTTGGTTGATTCATTGCAGAGAGCATATTCCCATAAATTGAATTTAGGGAAGACAAGTTTCTTGCTAATTTGCCAACTTCTTCTTTGAATTGTTTTGAATCTTCCATTGACTCATTGAAATTCTCCATCGTTGTTGAAAGATTCTGATAGAATTTATTCATTGATTTCAAATGCGCACTTGAATCCTGCAATTCAAGCTCATATACAGCGTTCAGAGCTGAAATATTTTTAGCAAGATTGTTCACCTGCTCATGATATGAGTTCGAATCTATATTAGTTTCTGCCATTTCTCTGAGGCTTACAGTTGCCTTTTCAAAAGCTGTATTCAGGTTGTCAAAACTTCCTGAAGCTGTTTTCACTTTGCTTGTCAATTCACTGGTTGCGCTTGCTGTGTCAGCTATTCCGGAAATTGCAGAAACCTTATCTCCAAAAGATCTCAATCCTGAACCCAGGCTTTCAATTAATTCGGGTCCTATTTTAGCTTCAGACATCATTTTATCCAAAGCAGCAGTTGAAGAACCAGATGCTACGGATGCTGAGTGAGAAACTTCTCCATTAAATTCTTCACCAAGTTCAGGATAAACTTTCGTCCAGTCTGGTTCAGGTTTTTCTGATTTAAAGCCCATAACAAAAAACAATAAAGCCTCCGTAATTAATCCAAGTGCGATCATGATCTCTCCACCCTTCCAGTGAAGGATTTTGAACATCAGACCAACAATAACTACAGAAGCACCCCATGAAATAAAGGCATTAATACCTAGTTTAAACTTTTTCTTTTGAGCCATAATTTGAACGCTTTTTTATAATAGAGAAGATTGTTATTTAAATTTAGAGCTTGTCTTTGATATCCCGTCCCTGATACTTGGTAATACATCTAAAACCGATATAAGACTTTGCAGTGTCCTGATACTCGAATGTGCTAGCTGAATTTTGCAGAAAGTAACCAATATCTTTCCATGAGCCTCCACGTACTACCTTACGTTTAAGAATCTCTGGATCTTCAGGACGTGCCTCATAAGTGTAATTAGGATTCATGTCATGTGTGAAAGTTGATGCGGATTCGTCAAATGCAGAAGAAGTCCACTCAGCAACGTTTCCTGCCATGTTGTACAATCCAAAATCATTAGGAAAATATGCTTTTACATTTACAGTAAACGGACCACCATCATCTGTGTAATTACCTCTTCCCGGCTTGAAATTGGCCATGAGGCATCCTTTTGCATTTCTTATGTATGGTCCACCCCATGGATAACTTGTTCCAACCCGGCCACCACGAGAAGCGTACTCAAATTCTGCTTCTGTAGGCATATCATAATCAGCACGTTTTGGAAGTTTGCGACTATCTTTATAAGCCTCATTAAAACGTGTTCTCCACACCGTAAAGGCACGTGCCTGACGCCAGTTAACACCAACTACAGGATAGTTTGAATACGCGGGATGAGAAAAGTATCCCTGTACCATAGGTTCATTCTGTGCATAGGCAAAGTCAGCCAACCAAACTAAAGTATCTGGATATACCCCGACTGTATCCCTCAAAATAAAGTCTGAACGTTTTGCTTCCTTATTATTACGATTATTTGCTGCATCTCTCAGCTTCATAATCGCAAAATTATATTTCAGTAACCTGACATCAACTTCATTCTTGTCAAACACACGATCTTCCCCCTGATAATACATGGCCTGTAATTTAGGTCCGTTGGTTGCTGCTCCTTTTTTTCCACTCCATATTGCAGTTCCGTTACCTACCTTTTTCCAATTGATGTATTTTTTACCCGCATCATTTGGATCTACCTTGCCTTTAGGCTTAAGGTAATATTGTTCATCCTGCAAATAATTAGAAATAGCTATAGAATCACGTACCCAGTTGACGAATTGACGATATTCACTGTTGGTGATTTCGGTTTCATCCATATAAAATGCCTGGATGGTTACCTGCTTATTTTGAGATATCTGAGCAAAAGTAATATCCTGATCAGTCTGACCCATTATAAAAGTTCCGGCAGGTATGTAAACCATACCGTAAGGTACCTGAGTGTTTTTAAATTTCTTAGTAGCAACACCAATCAATTCGCCATTTGTACCGCCTTTACCACAGCTGCTGCCTAAAAAGGCGATTGCTGCAAGAATGATAAAGTATATTTTTTTCATTTTTATCTTGTTCCAGTTTGTATTATTTCAGAAAAATAATTTCGAATATACAAAAAAAGTATTTATCACAACAACAAAGCTAATCTATGTATACCGATATTTCATATTTCATTATAAAAAAAAATAAATTTTTGAACAATTTAATATGATTGAAATAGTAAATAATAATTCTGTTTGACACATATAAATCACAACAAGGATTTAATTCTTAAAAAAAATAATTCCTTTATAATATGACATCACTTATTAACCTGTTTGATATATTGTTCAATTGCCATCGTCATACTCGGAGCTTGAGCGGTAGGCGCCGGAATATTAAGAATCAGTTCATGCTCCAGAGCAGCTTTGTGTGTACTAACCCCAAATGCGGCAATCCGGGTATTGTTCTGTTTAAAATCAGGAAAATTAATGAATAAGGAATGAATACTGCTCGGACTAAAAAAGGCAATTACGTCATAAAAAACTTCTGCAAGATCAGATAGGTCGCTACAAACCGTATGAAATAACACTGCAGGTTTAAAATCATATCCATTTTCAGTAAGAAATCTTTGCGTTTCCTCGGCTGCCACATCCGAACAAGGATATAAAAACTTCTCGGCAGTATGCTTCTTCAAAAGATCAGCAAGATCGGCTGAAGTTTGTTTACCAAAGAATATTTTTCGCTTCCTGTATTGAATATACTTTTGAAGATAAAGTGCAATTGTTTCTGAAATACAGAAATACTTCATCTCTGAAGGTACATCGTATCTCATTTCTTCACATATCCTAAAAAAATGATCTACTGCATTCTTACTGGTGAATATTGCTGCAGTAAAATCAGCTAAATTTATTTTCTCTTTTCGAAATTCTTTTGCAGGAACACCTTCAACATGAATAAAAGATCTAAAATCTATTTTCAGATTATATTTTTTAGCTAAATCAAAATAAGGCGACTTCTCCGAATCAGGCTTTGGCAAAGTAACAAGGATGCTTTTTACTTTCCTTGGCTTTTCATTTGTGATTACTTGCATATTTCTTATTAAGGCTAATACCCGAGTACTTTAAATAGAATAACTAAAGGACAAAATTCGAGGGCACAAAGGTAAATAATTAAATAAACTTTTGGAAATTTGTAATTTGTTAAAATTTTTGCCCCGGCTCTAAGAAATTGAAAAACGAATATTCCGAGAATCATCACTATTCCGATATAACTGTAAATGCCTGCGAAACGGTTAGAAGTTAGGCTAAAAGCTATTACTACTGGTAAAAATAATGTTGCAGCATTGAAATAACTCAGGTACAATACTGATACATATTCACGAACGAGTTTGTTTGCATCAAACAAGAATCCCAAAATACGTAGCACAAATATTTTTAAGGTAAATAAGCCAATCACCAGAGCACTCAAGAAAAGGAATAAGTTAAAACCGCTTAGAGAATAACTAAGCTGCATATGCTTACCTGATAAATAAAGGTAGAGCCCTATAATAAGTCCGAAGAGCAAATAGAAAAAAACGAAAGGCCATGAATTAAACAGACTGTCTTCTTTATTAATTCTGGACAGAATTTGGTTGCTGTAAAACGCCATAATTATATTGTTCCATTCTGCAGTAAATAAATACCTGACCAACGAAAAAAATATCACCAAAAACAAAACAACACCGATAACCCATGTTTCACCTCTTGGCCTGAGAGCGCCCCTATTATCATAACGATCCTTTTTTTTAAATTTTGAAGCCCAGGCAGCAAAATTCATATTTTTTACTAGGTAAAGGTTGATTAGGCTATCTAGAAAAGGATTGGGGCGATCAGGTTCAGGTGTCTTAATCCAGGCAATGGCGAGTGAATCTCTGACTGCTTTTATAGAATCCCTGTAAATTGCTTTTTTAGCCAGTTTGGCTGAATCATAGGATTCATAAACTGGAACAATAAGATTCAACCTCAGACTGTCAGTCTGCCCAAAAGCAAACGAATTAACTAGTAGAATTAAAATAATAATACTGTGTGAACGTTTAATTACCCCCATTAAGATACCAAAGCAATTTTTTTCAGGTATTCAAATTTCTACTATTTTATGTTTGATTCCTAAATATCTTTCAGAATAAGCTAATAAAAGTACTATTGCCCTGATTGAAACATCTTTTAATTAGATTTAATTTTTTCATATCAACGTAAATTTAGTTTTTTTACAGAATTTTATTCTATTAATTAATCCATATTTTGAATTTTATTCCTTTTATAGTATTTTTAACGAATTATGTCACCAAAAGATAATCAACTTGATCACATAGATCGGGAAATCCTTAGCCTACTTCAAGAAAATGCCCGTGTTTCAAATGCTGATATTGCAAGAGAGCTGCTTATGGCTCCATCGGCAGTTCTGGAGCGTGTTAAAAAACTTGAACAAAAAAACATCATTCTTCAATTTACCACAAGATTAAATCCATCGGCATTACATCAAAATCTACTTGCATATGTATTTATAAAAGCTTCCGACGGTATTGGATGCACTGATACCGCCTCTGCACTCGCTTCAATTCCTGAAGTACAAGAAGTACACTATATTGCAGGTGATGACTGCTATCTGGTAAAAATTCGCACTTTTGACTCATCCTCTCTAATGGATCTGATGAGAAATTCTATCGCCAAAATTCCTAATATTTTATCTACCCGAACAACTATCGTTCTTGAAACTCTCAAAGAACAACAGCAGTTGGTTATACCTAAAAATAAAAATGTCTAGTTCTACTGAAAAATCCGCACCTATTTTAATGGTTGTTCTCGCTTTTGCAACAGTCTATACTGTTTGGGGTTCAACTTACTTTTTTATTCAGGTTGCAGTAAAGGATTTTCCTCCCTTCATTTTAGGTGCATTGCGATTTGTAATTGCTGGCGGGATAATGGCAATATGGTGCTTATTTAAGGGCCAGAATATTTTTGCAGCCAAGGGAATTAAGCATGCTGCAATCAGTGGAATATTAATGCTTTTTTGTGGAAATGGCATAATTATATGGGTTGAACGAAGTATGCCAAGTGGGATGGTTGCCATTATGGTTTCATCGGCACCACTCTGGTTCGTTCTGCTCGATAAACCTAAATGGTCTGAAAATTTAAGAAGTAAATCTATCATTTCAAGTCTGTTAATTGGTCTTGCAGGGGTAATTTTACTTTTCAGCGAACAGGTCACTGAAGCCATGTCCCTTCAAGGGAGCAAATCTGTAGAAATGAGCAGCATGGTATTGCTGGTTATTGCAGCCATAACCTGGTCGGGTGGATCGCTTTACTCTAAGTACAAATCCAGTAATGATTCAATTATTGTAAACAGCACCTGGCAAATGATCGCTGCAGGAATTGCATTTTTACCTGGAATCATTATTCGTGATGAGTTCAGCACTTTTCAGTGGAAGAATGTATCATTTGATGCCTGGATGGCTGTATTATACCTTGTTGTTTTGGGTTCCATTGCAGGTTTCAGTGCTTATGTATGGTTGTTAAAAGAGAGATCGGCCATGCAGGTTAGTACTTATGCCTATGTAAATCCTGTTGTTGCTGTGCTTTTGGGAGTGTTTTTTGCTAATGAGAAAATATCTTCAATTCAAATTATCGGACTGGTTATAATTCTTGGTAGTGTTTTTATGATCAATATGGCCAAATACCGCAGAGAAAAAATAGTAGAAAGAACTATTGCTAAGGCTCAATAACATTTGAGGGCTAGCATTCATAAAATAAAGCATTACAGTATTATTGTAAATTTGCAGCATGGCCGGAATCTATATTCATATCCCTTTCTGTAAAAAAGCCTGTCACTATTGCGATTTTCACTTCAGCACCTCTCCTCAATATAAGGAGCAAATGCTCAATGCATTGAGAACTGAAATCATTCTAAGAAAGAACTATCTCAATAATGAAAAAATTGAAACTATATATTTTGGCGGTGGCACTCCTTCATTAATGAATGCCGATGAGTTGCAAGTCCTGATTGGTCAGATTACCGATTTATTTGAGGTCTCAGCAACCGCAGAAATAACGATTGAAGCTAATCCCGACGACCTGAATCCACAATATGTCAGAGAGATAAAAAGCACCCTAATTAATCGTTTCAGTATTGGTGTTCAATCTTTTTTTGAGGATGACTTAAAATGGATGAACCGTGCACATACTGCCAGTGAAGCTCAAAGCGGCATAAAAAGGGTTCAGGACGCAGGATTTGAAAATATTACCGCCGACTTGATTTATGGATTTCCACTTCTGACTAATGAAAAATGGGAATTTAACATTCAAAAGCTCATAGAATACCAGGTTCCTCATATTTCTTCTTATTCCATTACTGTTGAACCCAACACAGCCCTGGCGAAATTAATTTCTAAAGAAAAACAAGCAAGTATGGATGAGGGCCAAAGTGCAAACCAGTTCCTGATGTTGATTGACCAGTTATCGGAATCTGGTTTTGAGCATTATGAAATTTCAAACTTTTCTAAACCTGGCATGCAGTCAAGGCATAATTCAAATTATTGGGATGGAGTGAATTATCTTGGCATCGGTCCTTCTGCTCATTCTTTTAACGGAGAAAGCAGACAATGGAATATTTCAAATAATTCAAAATACATTGATGGTATTGAATTAAAAAAAGTTCCTGCAGAAACTGAATTACTAACTACTGAAAACAAGATCAACGAGTATATCATGACCTCCCTACGTACCAGTAAAGGAATGAATCTGCAGTTAATTACTTTGAAATTTGGATCCGACTATGCAAATGAAATTTATAATAGTCTGGAACCGTTCATAGAAAAAGAATGGGTCACTATTAATGAGCAGATAGTTACCTTAACCAGAGAAGGAAAGCTATTTGCAGACCATATTGCCTCCGAATTATTCTTCAGCACTAATTAGTAAATAATCTTATGGAAGTAAATAATAAAGTGATTTGGATCACAGGAGCTTCAAGTGGTATAGGTGAAGCGCTTTGCTATAAACTGAACGAAATAGGGGCAAAACTGATTATATCATCAAGGAGTAGTGATGGCTTGTATCAGGTTAAACACAATTGCACTAAAAATCAGCTTGACATTCACGTGCTTCCATTAGACCTCGAAAATACCAGCGATTTACAATCCAAGGCAAATGCAGCCCTTGCTATATATGGAAGAATCGATATCGTCATTCATTCGGGAGGGGTGAGTCAGCGATCACTTGCCATGGAAACTGACCTTGATGTTGCAAAAAAAATAATGAACATTAATTTCTGGGGTACTGTTGCCTTAACTAAGGCTTTAATACCAAGCATGTTATCAAATAAAGAAGGTCATATTGTAATCATTAGTAGTCTGGTTGGAAAATTCGGAACCAAATTTCGCTCGGCATATTCAGCTTCCAAACATGCATTGCATGGCTATTTTGACTCACTACGCTCAGAAATCGATAAAAAAATTGGTATCAGTATTATTTGTCCGGGTTTTATTAAAACAAATGTGACCATTAACGCTTTAACCGCAGACGGAACAAAGCAAAATACAATGGATGATGCACAGGCAAACGGAATGTCAGCAAATGAATGTGCCTCACAAATAATAAATGCCATAAAATCCGGGAAAGAAGAGGTCTACATTGGAGGTAAAGAAAAATACGCCATAATTCTAAAAAGATTTCTTCCAGGTCTATTTTCGAAAATTGTTAGAAACGCAAAAGTTACCTAGGTTTTAACTCGAATGATCGGCTATCACCTTCCATTCACCTCTAATTTTCTTGATAATTAGGGTGAAATAACCCTTTGGGTCATCCTTTTCGCGCTTTAAATGCCAGGCACCTAATACAAAAGCATGGTCAGCGGAAATCATTCTAACCTCTTTAATGTCAAAACTTAAAAAGCCCATTGTCTTTTTATCAGGATAACTTTTCCTATAATTCGCAAGAGTAGTCTCCCAGCCATATTGCGGTCCGCTCTTACCAACAAACAGCAATGAATCAGATTTTGAATACCCTTGCATATAGTTTACTAAATCTCCCCTGTTCCACGCCTGCCTCTGACCCTCGAGAAGTTTAAGAATTAAAATCTTGTCATCCATCTGAGCCGATACGCTCAAAGTCGCCATAAAAAACAGCAGCGAAACCATAATTTTTTTCATGCCTAAAAGTAAATAATTTTAAACCATCATACCTTCAATTATTTGACATCTTGATAACATATATGGGTACATAAAACTTTACCTTCGTTTTTTCGTAAGTCATATTTAAATTGCTCCATGCGAGGTCATTCTTTCTCAAAATTTATTCCAAATGAACTTCCTAAAGGAGGTTTTGAAGAACTTTTGAAGTTATTTCTCGATCTCTTGAATTATACTTCAGGGGATGCAAATGAAGCTTTAGACTGGATGAATGAGCTGGATAAGAAATATAAACTTACCAGCGACGACTATGGAATGGGTGATTTCATAGAAGATCTGAAAAAGAAAGGCTATCTGGGAGATGATGATCAAAATCCCAAGGGTTTTAAAATTACTTCTAAAACCGAACAAAGTATCAGGCAGTCAGCGCTTGAAGAAATCTTTGGAAAACTAAAAAAATCTGGAAAGGGTGGGCATAACACGAATATTTCGGGTCTCGGAGAAGAAAAAAATGCAGATCGCAGAGAATATCAGTTTGGCGATAGTCTGGATCAAATCGATATGACTGCATCAATCCACAATGCCCAGGTTAATCATGGCATTGGCGACTTCTCCATGACAGAAAGAGACCTTGAAGTTGAAGAAAAGGATTATAAAACCATTACTTCAACAGTATTGATGATCGATATTTCACATTCGATGATACTTTACGGGGAAGATCGCATTACACCTGCAAAAAAAGTAGCCATGGCCCTTGCAGAGTTAATAAGAACCAAATACCCTAAAGATACTCTGGATATAGTTGTTTTTGGAAATGATGCATGGCCAATAACCTTAAAAGAGCTTCCCTATCTTCAGGTAGGTCCATATCATACTAATACTTATGCCGGACTAGAACTTGCGGTAGATTTGCTCAGGAGGCGAAAAACCCATAACAAACAAATCTTTATGATTACCGATGGGAAGCCAACTTGTCTTAAAGAGGGTACTAAATACTACAAAAACAGTATCGGACTAGATAGAAAAGTGGTTAATAAAACCCTTGGAATGGCCGCACAATGCAAACGTCTCGGGATCCCCATTACTACATTTATGATTGCCAGAGATCCCTACCTTCAACAATTTGTTAGACAATTTACTGAGATCAACGGAGGTAAAGCATTTTACAGTTCACTCAAAGGACTTGGTGAATACATTTTTGAAGATTATATTAAGAACAGAAGAAGAACGATCAGATAGAAATTCGACAGATATATGCTGCATATTAAAACACTCAAAGAATTAAAAGATTCGGGTTATGTTTCCCGGTCAGTAAAGGAAGAACTCCGTGAAAATCTCATTCGTGAACTAAAAAACAAAAATACTGTACTTGAGGGTATTATTGGATATGAGGATACCGTTATTCCTGATTTGCAAACTGCTATTTTATCCCAGCATAATATCCTGCTTTTAGGTTTACGCGGACAAGCGAAAACGCGTATTGCGCGATTGATGATCAATCTGCTTGATGAATATGTGCCCTATATTGAAGGTTCTGAACTATTTGAAGACCCATTAAACCCAATTTCATGGTTCGGGCATCATACTCTGGAAATTAAAGGCGATACCACTCCAATTGCATGGCTACACCGTTCTGAACGGTACACTGAAAAGTTGGCCACGCCAGACGTAACAGTTGCCGATCTAATCGGAGATGTTGATCCAATTAAAGCAGCGACCTTAAAATTAACCTACTCTGATGAAAGAGTAATTCATTTCGGATTGATACCGCGTGCGCACCGTGGCATTTTTGTAATTAATGAACTTCCTGATTTACAGGCAAGAATTCAGGTGGCACTTTTTAATATCCTTCAGGAAAAAGATATACAGATCAGGGGATTCAAACTGCGTTTACCATTGGATATTCAATTTGTATTTACTGCCAATCCCGAGGACTATACCAACCGTGGAGCGATTGTAACTCCATTGAAAGACCGGATTGAAAGTCAGATCCTAACGCATTATCCAAAAAGTATAGGAATCTCCAGAAAGATTACCCAACAGGAAGCAAAACTATCAGCATCGCAAAGAAAAAGTATAGAGGCTGACGGATTGGTCAAGGATCTTATTGAGCAAATTGCCTTCGAAGCTCGTGAATCAGAGTATATAGATAAAAAATCTGGAGTGTCTGCCCGCCTGACGATATCCGCATACGAAAATCTGATCAGTAATGCTGAACGAAGGATGTTGCTTAACGGTGAGAACAACACATTTGTAAGGATATCAGATTTTCTAGGTGTAATTCCTGCAATAACCGGAAAAATTGAACTTGTATATGAAGGGGAATTAGAAGGTCCGGGTAAGGTGGCGAATATTTTACTTGGAAAAGCAATTAAAACCTTAATGCTTAATTACTTTCCTGATCCTGAAAAACTTAAGAAAGCGAAAGCTACAAACCCATACACAGATATTATAAACTGGTTTGCAAACGGTAATACTATAAGTCTGGTTGATGATCTTTCATTGGAAGAATATACCAAAGCTTTAGAATCAGTACCCGGACTAAAAACTGTAATAAAAACTTTTCATAAGACGCTCAGCAAAAACCAACAGATTCTCTTAATGGAATTCTTATTGCATGGTTTATCTGAATTTTCACTGATCAATAAATCCTTCTTGGATAAAGGATTTAGCTTTAATGATATGTTTAATAGCCTTTTCAATACTGAGTTTGAGGATGATGATGAGTATAACGAAGACCGGGATAATTTTTAAGCCCCGAATTCTCAAACTTTGATGAATAATGGCTAACCGCATTTTTGGATTAATAATCATCAGTATTCTGCTGATTGCTATTGATATATATATATACAAAGCAATCCGTTCTGTCAGCTGGAAATGGAAAGGCCAAAAACACCTTTCATTTACCTACATATGGTGGGGATATACTTTGCTGTTGATAGCCGGAGTATTTGTGAGTATATTTTTTAACATTAAATTTCTGCTTAGGTCAATCATTCTGGTAGTTTTCTTCCTGACTTTTGTATCCAAAATATTCATTCTTCCCTTTCTTATTGCGGACGATTTACGAAGAATTTCCATCTGGATTAAAAGAAAGTTTAATCGAAAAAAAGAGAATATCATTAATGAAGAAAAATCAATCCCGCGTTCTGAATTTCTTATCAAAGCCGGGACTTTGGTTGCTGCCATTCCATTAGCTTCTCTAAGCTATGGAGTTGTTTCAAGCGCATATGATTACAGAGTTAAGCGCAAGACTCTTTATTTACCAAATTTGCCTAAAACATTTGATGGTATAAAACTCGGACAACTTTCAGATATTCATTCGGGAAGCTTCTACGATCGAAAGGCAGTTATCGGAGGAGTTGACATGCTAATGAAGGAGAAACCGGATATGATTTTTTTTACCGGAGATCTGGTCAATAATGTCGCATCTGAAATGTATGAATACCAGGATATTTTTTCAAAAGTTAAAGCTCCTCTTGGAGTGTTTTCTGTACTAGGCAATCATGATTATGGCGATTATCATTACGGAAAGGGAACTTCGGCAGCTAAAATTAAAAATCTGGCCGATGTAAAGGAAACTCATAAAAACATGGGCTGGAATTTACTGCTCAATGAAAATCGCAGGTTAAAAATCGATGGTGAAGAACTTGCAATTTTAGGAATAGAAAATTGGGGAGTAGGCCGCTTTGCAAAATACGGACGCATGGACCTCGCAATAAAAGATACAGACGACGTGCCTGTAAAACTATTACTATCCCATGATCCTTCACACTGGCGGGCTCAGATTTTACCGGAATATTCACAAATCGATGCCATGTTCAGTGGCCATACACATGGTATGCAATTTGGTCTGGTAACCGAAAAATTTCAGTGGAGCCCTGCACAATACATTTATAAAGAATGGGCAGGGCTATATAAAGAGGGAAAGCAACAGCTATATGTTAACGTAGGATTTGGATTCTTAGGCTATCCGGGACGGGTTGGAATTTTGCCTGAAATTACGATCTTTGAGTTGCGCTGTGGAGATTCCTGAAAAAATACCTGGTTCAATCTATGAACAAATACCTTAGGCAAGGTATCGACCTCCTTTTATTCAGCAATGTTTTTATTGCTCTTTGTGCGGTAGCTCAGGCTATGGTAACCTATCAATTACTTAAAGTCAAACCGGATATTTATGTTCTGGCACTTCTTTTTAGTTCAACTATAGCCCTTTATAATTTAAGCATCTTTCTTTCTAAACCGAAAAATCCGGAAAAGTCATCATCATCTAGAGTCAGGTGGATATTTTCACACTACCGCCTCATGATTACTATCAGCATGATAGCCGCAATGTCAATTATCCCACTTAGTTTATTTTTGGGCACCTCATCAAAGATTTTACTGCTCATACTTGCTGTTATATCCATAGCCTATAACCTTCCACTATTTTCAATTCAGGATAAGAAATTCGGAATAAGGAACATTCCCGGAATAAAGCTCTTCCTGATTGCTTCGGTTTGGGCACTGAGTTGTGTATTACTTCCGATTCTTGAACTGGAAAGCCATAAAGTGAGTGCAGTTACTTTAAATGATACAATTTTACTGATTGTAAATCGCTTTCTATTTATTGCAGCAATAGCAGTTCCCTTCGATGTGCGTGACATCTATCAGGACAAATTTTATGAGCTAAAAACTATTCCTGTTCTGTTTGGCGAAAAATGGTCTTTGTTGATTTGTCAGGGATTTTTGGGAGCGTATCTCATCTTGCTGCTTATTTTTAATGATCAATTTGATGCTAATTTTATTGGTCTAAGCTTAACCATAATTTTATGTGGATGGTTAATTTTCAAATCAAAATGGAAAAAAAATGAATATTATTACTTTTTATTTTTAGATGGCATCTTAATCCTTCAATATCTAATACTTATTCTATTTGGCTCAATCACTATATGAAAACATCATGATTTTATCCAAACCACAGTTTGGAAGGATTATAAATCATGATCGCCCGCCCGGCCAAGTCGTTCGGACAGGCTTCATCACCTTTAAAAAACAATAAATAAACGGATGAAAGATATCAGTATTTCATCAATCAATATACTTGGCCACGCTGAGCTATTGATTTCTGACCACCAAAAAGCAAATTCGGCATTCCGAAAACAAGCCATATCAACTGATACTATAGAACTTGGGATGACGGGTTTTGAAGGTGACATTATCGTCGATAAAAAGCATCATGGTGGTAATGATAAAGCAGTATGTTGTTATAATTCCGATCATTTTAAAAAATGGAAGTCGGAACTTGGATTCAACCTGGAACCTGCTGCATTTGGCGAAAACCTTACTCTAAATGGTCAGAATGCCCATGAAGAATTTGTCTTTATAGGCGACCGCTATCAACTGGGCGAATCAATAGTTGAGGTTTCAGAACCACGCGGACCATGCTATATGATTGGAATCAGGTACAATTACAAACAGTTTCCGGTTCATTTACAACAAAGCGGACTTACAGGGTTTTACTTGAGAACAATTAAAACAGGCCAGGTTAAAAAAAGTGATAAGCTGATTCATATCCACTCACACCCTGAAAAGATCTCAGTAATGAATGTAAATTTTGTAAGGTATCACGACCCTGAAAACAAGGAGTGGCTTCAGCGACTTGTTAATCTAAAAGAACTTACCTTAGAATGGAGAGAACGATTTGAGAAAATGCTTACCAAACTGTAACTCTGGAAGGCAGATTTTTTTTCTTAGCGTTTATTCAATAATGAATTTATAACCTACTCCACGTACAGTTTGCATAAAATGTGGCCTGTCTGGATTGCTCTCAATTTTCTTACGCAACCTGACAATATGCATATCGAGCGTTCGTGTATTTACATCAGAATTATATCCCCAAACTACCATCATTAACTCATCACGGTTAATCACAGCATTTGCATTCTTCAAAAAATATAAGAGTATCCTGTTTTCAAGTATTGTAAGTTCAATTTTCTTTCCTTCCCGCATCAAAGAATGAGTATTCGGATGATGCTCCATATTTCCGAATTTATAAATTTCAGTCTTCTCGTTATTGATAAAGAACTTTACCTTATTTTCAATTAATGCCACTAGGACATCCATATTAAAGGGTTTAGTAACATAATCAGATACTCCAAAATTGTAAGCATCAATTTTATCTATGTCCTGCGCCTTGGCAGTCATCATAATAATTAAATTACTAAACCCCAGCTTACGTACATTTTGACAAACTTCTGAACCCTGTTTTGTTGGCAACATCCAGTCAAGCAAAACAATATCTGGTTCTTCATTCATTATCAAATCTTCGGCGACCTGACCATCTGCAGCTTCTACAACTTTATATCCTTCAGTTTGCAAGCGATGTGCAACCAAAAAACGAAGATTCTCATCATCCTCAACAACTGCAATTTTTATTTCTTTTCCCATTTCTATATTTAGTAAGGCAATTCAATTCTAAACTCTGTCCCTTTCCCTTCAACACTTTTTATTGTAATTGTTCCGTTCATAAATTTAATCAGTTCTGCACAGAAAGCCAAACCTAATCCCACACTACCTTGTTGATTATATTGATTCTGAACCCTATAAAATTTCTTGAATACATTTCTGATATCCTTTTCCGGAATACCAATGCCCTGATCAGAAAATTTTAACTCAATCCGATTCTTAATCCTTTGAATAGTGATTCTTAAAATTTTCCGCTCAGGATTCGAGTATTTATAGGCATTATCTATCAGATTTTGAAAGATACTACCCAAAAGTACAGGATCAGAATTAAAATACTCTACACCCTTAATTTCGCATTCTATATCAAAACCAGGATACTTTAATTGATAACTATCAACCATATTCTGACAGAATATTTCCAGGTTAATACTTTCAGGTTTCAACTTAATAGCTTTGTTCTCAATCTGAGCAAATGACAATAATTTATTCATTAAATCATTTAATTTATCCGCTTCTTCATCAAGAATCTTACCGTAATGAAGTCGTTCACGATCAGATAAATTTGAAGCACTCCTGATATTGTTGCCTGCAATTTTTATTACACTAACAGGAGTTTTAAACTCATGAGTAAGATTATTAATAAAATCATATTGAAGCTTAAATAGTTTACTATTGATATTCAGATTCCTAAAAATTAGATACCCAATAAGAACAAGGACAAAATAGATGATAAACAAGCCGAATGCTATGGGTCTGAACCGGGAGTTTACCTCCTTCCTCAAAAAGTCCTTTCCTGAACTGAAGTATAATTTATAATCAGAGAAAGGACCAGATAATGGCAGTTCATTATCCACAAAGCCGGCATCATTATCTATTGATTCATAAACCAAAGGCTTAATACTTATATTTTGATATAATTCAGGATGTGAATTTATAATCTCCAGCTTTTGAGGATTTAAATAAAATGCAAGCATATCCATTTCATATATTGGAGAAATCGAATTCTTCTTATACATCAATTCCTTATAGATCTTAATTTCTTCCCGTCGTGGGATATTCATAAAGGTTATTCTATTAGACCTTATGCTGTAAAAAATACTAAATCGATCATCATCATTTAAGGCTTGAGCTGTATCTGCCAATTCAATAAAGCCACTGAACTTAAGTGCCATTTTATTGAACTCATCCCCTGTTTTCAAGTTAAAAAGAGTATCGGGTTTCGTTTTTTTATAGAGTAAAATCGAATCTTGAGGAAGACCTCTTCCAAACTGAAAAATCGACTTGGGACCCATTGAAAAATTATTTACTCTAATCCCATCATCAATTTTATGATTACTGATTTCTGTATCATAAAATATAACCCTTTCAACGAAGCTAAATTTTCTGAAAATAGTATCAATATATTTGGAAGTCTGGGCAGAATCTAAATAACCCTGATAAAATGAAATTTCTGGTATTTTAATTTGAAAGAAATCATTGTAGGGCTTCACCGTTTGCTCAAGCACATCAATCTTTTGAGATGCAAAATCATTCTCAACATATCTCGAAGTAAGATTATAGGCCAAATATAAAGCACCGGCCATGGCAGATGTTGTGAGAAAGAGGAAGATTATAACCAGAGTATAGTTCTTGCGGTATATGTATTGATACTCTTGCATCCGCTTATTGCCTACTTAAATTTTGTTCGAGGAATATCTCAAGTTCCTTGTAAAATTCAAGTCGGTTTTCATTATTCCTAAAAACATGTCCTTCTTTTTCCTTAAAAATATAGGTAACTGGTACTTTCTTCTTTTTTAGCTCCTTAACAAACTGGTGGGTTTCATTCATATTAACCCGTGGATCCAGTGCGCCCTGTGCTATCAAAACAGGAACTTTGATTTTATTAGTATGAAAAATAGGGGAAACTGCTCTGAAATAATCAGCATCGGTTTCAGGATTGCCAACAGTTTCATAATACATTTGCAAATAAGGTCTGTAATATGGTGGAATATCCTTAAAATATGTGAATAAATTTGTGAATCCGGAATAAGAAGCTCCGCACTTATAAAGCTCAGGATTAGATATTAGTCCGTGAAGTGCAGAAAAACCCCCAAAACTGAAACCATAAATACCAATTCTTGAAGGATCTGCAATCTTTTGAGCGATAAGCCATTGGACACCGTCAGTTATATCATTCTGCATTTTAGCACCCCATTCCTTGAATCCTGCAATCCAAAAATTCTTTCCATAACCCTTTGATCCTCTGAAGTTGACTTGAAAAACCGCGTATCCACGGCTTGCAAGAAATTGAACTTCAGAATTATAACCCCAGCTATTTCTAGAGTCTGGCCCCCCATGTGGAATTACAATTACCGGCAGATTTTTCGATAGCATTCCATTGGGCAGAGTTAAATAACCGTTCACAGTTAAACCATCCCGGGTTTTATAGCTTATTGGCTTCATTTCTGCCATATTTTCTACTTTCAGGGAAGAGTTTACATCACTTAATTTAATCAGCTTATCATCATCTATTGTGTACAAATAAAATGATCCAGGATTACGATCTGTATATGTTCTGACAATAAACTTTTTTTCTGCGGCATCTGAACTGGCAATCACAATTTCAGTATTCGGTAATAATACTTCGAGCTTTTTGAAGATATCTTTAAATGAACTATCAAGATAATGTCGTTCCTTTTTCCATGTCTCAAAGCCAGCATAAATTAATTTCTCCTTATTTATAGAATATATGGCTTCAGAAACATCCACATTAGGATTGCTATATATGACTTTATGTTCTTCCCCGCTTACACAATCCAACTCTACTAGAGCCATTTTATCCCGATTTTTATTGGATAATGCATAAATAGAACCATTGTCAGCACTAAAGCTGACAGGCATAATACTAGTCTTGAAATTATTGGTCAATACACTATTGAAGCTATTGCTTTCTTTATCACGATACAATATGGTCTCATTAACCCCATCACTGGCAATGGCCATTCTTAACTTTCCGGAAGGATCAGAATACCATTTTGTAATATTACCGGGATTCTGAAATAACAAAGAAAGCTTACCAGTTTTTATATTTAATCTGTAAGCATCAAAAACAGTAGAATCCCGCTTATTTAGAGAAACTAAAATCTGGCTATCATTAACCGGCCCGGAAGAAATTAATCTAATTTTGGTCTTTGGAAAAGAGATCAACTCGCGTTTATTATTTCCGTTTATATCTACCGCAAACAGACCAGGATCAATACTTTCGGTTCCTCCCTTTAAATAAAGAATCTCGTTATTACTTGCCCAAAAATAATTAGAGATGCTCCGGTTGGAATCGCAGGTTAGCTGAGTAGTAGTTTTTCCATCAATCGTTTCAACATAGATATGAATTCTGTTGTTGTCAGGCTTTAGGTAAGAAATATATTTCCCATCAGGCGAAATCAGATAAGATGTATTAATTGGCACATTGAAAAAATTTTCAATAGGTATCCTTTTACTTGCCTTTTCCATGGAACAGGAAACTATGGAAGCGATAAGAAAACAGGCAATACAAATTTTATATCTCGACATTCTATTGAAAAATTAAATCGAATTACTGTTTCTGTAATTATAAAAATGCCAAAAAAATGAAATCAAGCTTTTCAGAAAATAAAACACGAAATAAACTAATTGGTCAACTAATTAGTCAAGTTAGTAAATACATTTTTAAGTAGTTAACCAAAATCGTAACATTTAAACTACAAGCAATTTTTTCTCTATTATTGTATGAGAATAAAGCGAAATTTATTCTGATCCAAAATGGATATTCCGCAGCTTAAATTTAACTCAGGCTATATTATCATATAAATATTCAAGTCCCGATGAAAAAGTTTTTATTCCTTCTAATGATTGTATCTATCACTTTAGAGGTGAAGGCCCAGCTTAATCCTGATGAAGCGATAGCAGTGCAATATTTTCAGTCGGGAGATTATGAAAAAGCAGCATTAATCTATGAAAAGCTATTCAACAGAACAAAAAATGCAAGCTATTACGACCCTTATTTTACCTGTCTGCTCCGAATAAAAAAGTTTGAGGAAGCAGAGAAATTAGTCAGGATTCTTCAAAAGAACAATCCTGAAAATTATAATTATCCCGTTGACCTTGGTAGGGTTTTTCAGGAGCGCGGTGAACAGGAGAAGTCAACTAATCTTTATAATAATCTGATTAAAAATCTACCTGCAAATGAATTTGCTATAAAAGACTTGGCCATCACTTTTTACCGGGCAGAGGCGTATGATTTTTCAATCAAGACCTTTTTAAACGGCAGAAAAATTCTAAATGATGAAAAAACATTTATCTATGACCTATTAAGTTTATACCGCTATAGAAAAGATAAGATGATGCTTATTCAGGAGTATTTGATGCTCTTGACTATAAATCCTGAAGCATTGCAACAAGCCCAAAATGTTTTGGGCAGTATTCTGGAAGGTAAGGATGACTTTGATATTCTTAAAACGGCAATCTTAAGGCGATTGCAAAAGGATGCTCAAAATATTGTGTTAACAGAGTTTCTAGCCTGGCAATACCTACAACAAAAAGATTTTGATATGGCATTACGTCAAACTGTTGCCCTTGATCGCAGACTAAAAGAAGAGGGGGGACGAGTTTTTGAATTATCAAAATTATTGGTTTCAAATTTAGCCTATGAACAAGGAGTAGAAGCGCTAAGTTATCTTATTGCAAAAGGTGAAAAAAGCAGATATTATATTCCTGCGAAAATCGATTTACTAAACGTAAAAACGATACAGCTTACTAAGGGCAATCTCAATAAAGCCGAACTTATTGACCTTGAGAATGATTACGAGTCATTACTAAAAGAATTTGGGCGAAGTTCAGGTACTGCATTTGCAATACGACAACTTGCCAATCTTCAGGCATTTTATCTGAAAAAGCCGGCAATAGCAGCTGATAACCTTCAAAAATTATTAGAATTGCCTGGAATTACTCCAGTAATCATTGCTCAAACAAAATTAGAATTGGGTGATATTTATACTTTATCTGGAGAGCCCTGGGAGGCGGCATTAATCTTCGGACAGGTTGAAAAATCATTCTCAAATGAAGTATACGGCCAAGAGGCTAAATTTAAGAATTCAAGATTAGCCTATTTTCAGGGAGACTTTATTTGGGCAAAAGCACAGCTGGATATATTGAAAAGTTCAACATCGCAATTAATTGCCAACGATGCCCTGAATTTAAGTCTGCTAATTTCTGATAACCTTCAAAACGAAAATGATACGGCTGCGTTAA
The DNA here is from genome assembly GCA_044341405.1 of Daejeonella sp. Classification (GTDB taxonomy): domain Bacteria; phylum Bacteroidota; class Bacteroidia; order Sphingobacteriales; family Sphingobacteriaceae; genus Daejeonella. The sequence continues at coordinate 30,440 of JBIIRT010000020.1, forward strand.
AAAAATATTCAGAAGCAGAATTAAATATCTTTAAAAATCAGCAGGAAAAAGCATTCGAAATTTTAGATAGCATAAACATTCTTTTCCCTGCTAATTCACTTGCTGATGATATATTGATGGTGAAATCAAAAATGTATATCAATACAAGCAAGTTTGATCAGGCGGTAGAAAATCTGCAAACTATCATAGCTAATTTCAGCACAGAGCTTTGGGGTGACGATGCATTATTCATTTTGGCAGATATCTATGAAACAAAGCTCAATCAACCTGAAAAAGCAATCGAACTCTATCAGAGAATCATCGATGACTACTCGGGCAGTCTATACATTATCGAAGCGAGAAAACGCTTCCGACAGCTTAGGGGAGACAAATTGGGTTGATTTTCAATCTGAAATTTTTAGAACTCATTAACTATCTTCGCAGTATGATCTTATATAATATAACCATCATTTTGGATGAAGAAATACATGAATCCTGGATCAAATGGCTAAAGAATGATTATTTAAAAAATATGATGGCTCATGACCATTTTATCTCACACAGGATACTGAAGGTGCTGGATTCCCCAAATGAAGGCCATACTTATTGTATTCAATTTGTTGCTGAATCTGTAGAAAAATACAATAATTACAAACGCTTGAATACTGATCAGCTTCAGAATTATGCTCCGGCAGAATTCCTGAATAAATTTGTAGTTTTTAGTACATTAATGGAATTTATTGAGACCGAATGAACTTTATTAAAACAAAAATCAAGGATTTGCTTATAGTAGAACCAAAAATCTGGAAAGATGACCGGGGATATTTTTATGAAAGCTACAGTAAGCGAAATTTTGATGAAGCAGGTATAGCTGACAGTTTTGTTCAAGATAATCAGTCACTTTCACAAAAAGGAACCTTAAGAGGTCTGCATGCACAATCCGCTGAACACGCCCAGGGCAAACTGGTAAGAGTGATAAAAGGGCGGGTTATAGATGTTGCTGTAGATATCCGCAAATCTTCAGAAACGTATGGGCAACATGTTGCATTAGAATTATCTGAAGAAAATCACCTGATGTTATGGATTCCCCCAGGATTTTTACACGGTTTCGTTACTCTTGTGGATGATACCATCTTTACCTATAAAGTAACAAATCAATATAATAAAAATTCGGAATTTGGTGTTGTATGGAATGATCATGACTTGAATATTGATTGGGGAATTGCTGTAAACGAAATAATTCTTTCAGAAAAAGATAAGGTATTGCCTCAGTTTAAAGATTTAATCAGTCCTTTTTAATAATAACCTGAGTTAGATATTAGTAAAGGTAAAATAAGAAGGTAATACATCAGGATAGGCTTTGGTTAACAGTAATTTGTTTTTTTGAAAGCAATACCTGTGTAGTATAGGTCAGTTCAGCCCTTTCCTCCGGAGTATTTCCGGCAAGAAATTGTACTCAATTTCAGATTAGCGATAGCCGGAAGATACCTGCTTCGGCAAGGTTTATTTTACCCAGGCTTGCCGGTGCGCGCGTGTCGCGCGTTCCAGAATATATTCCAATCACACGCGACACGCGTGCGCCCAATGTCAGTAAGTTAAGAGTTGACTTCATATTAAATACATACTATTTTATCGCAAATTAATTTTCACTCTTTTGGTTTTAACGAACACCTCCAAATTATGGGAAATATTACCCGCTCATGGCCGCAGGGCCTAGTCCTTTTCCTACAGCAGAAAAGCACCATGCCGAGGAGGAACGACGAGACCATGAGTACCTTAAAAAAACAATAAATAAAAACGAATAACTGCCGCCGCTGCCACCAGGGTTTATTTGATAGGTGCTGTGGTTCTTTTGCCGGGCCGTCACTAGCGCACGCCCAATGTCATTATTTAGCGTCTTAAATAATTGATTTATGGTATTTTATATTTTATAAAAGTTGTCATTAGTTTGCTTTTTTAAAGTCTTATCCTGCCAAAATTAATTTTTTTAAAATTTATACCGCTCATGGCCGCGGAGGCCTAGTTGCTTTTTCCTTGATGAAAAAGTAACCAAAAAATCAATACAAAACGAAGCTTCCACTACTAAAGGCCATACACCTGGCCCGCCGTTTTGTCCTCCCCCCGCTTTGGAAAATACTGCTTCATTTAGAATTAATTTCTCCTTATCGAGATTCAAAGATTACTAAGATTAACGTTAGAGGTTTAGGAATGTTCATCCATCAACGGCTGCGTACAGGGCTATGAA
>JBIIRT010000021.1:0-32630 GCA_044341405.1 Daejeonella sp.
AGGAAAGCAAATTTAAAGACTATCCAGGATTTGATCGTATTCAGCAAGGTCACATTCTGCTTCAGGACCATGGACATAGTGTGTCTTTTAAAAATATTAAAATTAAAGAAAATGAATAGAAGAACATTCATAGAAAAGACTACAATTGCAACTGCTGCCTTCGGCATGCCTTCTATTGTGCCCGTTTCTGTTTTTGGAAGCACTGCACCATCTAATCGGATAACTGTTGGAGTAATTGGAACTGGCAGGCAAGGATTTGGATTTAATTTGCAAGGGGGTGAACATAAAGGAGGATCCCGTTTTCCTGGGCTGCTTAATGTGCCAGATGCTCAGGTTGTAGCAGTGTGTGATGTGGATAGCTGGAGGATGGAGCAAGCTCGACTAGCTGTTGATTCATATTACGCCAAAAATGCGGCTAATGGCAAGTTCAAAGGTTGTTCAGCATATACAGACTTCCGTGATATTCTTTCACGAAGGGATATCGATGCTGTAATGATATCAACTCCAGATTTTTGGCATGTCCCTATGGCCATACTTGCAGCGAAGGCAAAAAAGCACGTGAGCTGTGAAAAACCCTTGAGTATGAGTGTCCAACAGGGCCGTCAATTGGTGGAAGTTTTGAAGAAAACAAATGTTATAAATAGAACTGATAGCGAATTTCGTTCCATGCGCTCTCAGAATTTGGCTGTAGAACTAGTTCGAAATGGTCGTATAGGTAAACTTCAAAAGATAGAAATAAGCTTTCCTTCAGATCCAACTCCAGTGCCAACTCAGGTAGACATGCCCATACCAAAGGGATTAAATTATGATCTGTGGTTGGGCCCAATGCCGAACGTACCTTACACAGATAACAGAGTGCATATGCCCAATGACTTAAAAAGTCGACCAGGTTGGATGCGTGTAGATAATTATGCTCAGGGAATGATTGCGAATTGGGGGGCACATTACTTTGATATAGCTCAATGGGCTAATAATTCTGAGTATGACGGACCAATTGAGGTTGAAGGTAAGGGTGAATTTCCTAGAAGCCTATGGAACACAATGATAAACTTCGAAGTTAAATATCGATATGCAAACGGAGTAGAGATGGTCTGTCGGCAAACTCCTACAAGTACGCCTAGTATATGCTTTATCGGAACTGACGGTTGGATCAAAAATGATAATGCTCCAGGTATATTAAGCGCCTCCAATCCTAAAATTCTCGAATCCAAACCCGGGGCAGGTGAGCTAGATCTTTCCCAAACATTATGGGATAAAACTGACTTCATTCAAGCTATTAAAGAAGGCAGGAATACGCTAGAACCAATTGAAGTTGGACATCGCACAATTTCTATTTCGCAAATTGGTCTAATTGCATGTCAAACTGGAGAAAAATTGTCATGGGATCCAGCTACTGAACTCTTTAGAGGAAATAATGCAGCAAATTCATTACTAGCAGCACCAAATGCCAGAAAGGAATGGACATTTTAGGTTTAAATAGGCAAAAGATAATTAGGTATAAAAAATAAAAAGGATTATTAATATGGATAACTATAAATCTTTGATAAAAATAGTTGCATGCCTCTGTGTTTTATTGGCATCTACGATTTCGTTTTCTCAAGTAAAAAATGAGTTTTTCCCTCTTCATAACATTATAAGAGGAGATTCTGTCTACAAGGATTTTGATTCGCAAGTAAAACTGATCAAGACGGCCGGATTCGATGGCATTGAAATTAACCTGATAGAAAGTTTCGAAGGAATGAAAGCGGCATTGGATAAACATAAATTTAAGCCATCTTATTTTTACTTCAAACTCAGTCTTGATGAACCTATCGACAGCAGGCTTGAAGGTTATATAGCACGTTTGAAGAACTCTGGGACTATTATTGCTCCATATATCATCAGTGAATCGAAAAATTACAAGCCTTCAAGTCGGGATGCAGATACGATTGTAGTCCGCCTGATAAGAAAAATTGCAGCGTGGTCCAAGGCTGCAAATTTACAGGTAGCAATTTATCCGCACGTTGATTGTTATGTTGAGCGCACTGACCATGCACTTGAGCTAGCGAAGAAAATTGATCGTAAGAATGTGGGTCTTATATTCAATTTGTGTCATTGGTTGGCCACTACACCTTTGTCGGAAAGAAATACTTGGCGTACACAGATGGATCAACTTCGTCCCTTTCTAAAAATGATAACAATCTCAGGCGCCAATAATGTACAATCAACGAAGGCAAGGGTTATGGAGGACTATATTCTTCCCTTAGGTACAGGGACATTTGATACATACGAATTAGTACGTTACACTGTCAAAGACTTGAAATTTAAGGGTCAGATAGGAGTACAATGCTACAAGATCAATATGGATAAGCAACTCCTGGTGAGCTCGACCATTGAGGCAGTTAAGAATTATAAATCTCGTCTCAATTCTGGAAAATGAGTTCGACTTTAAAGATTATGCCGGACCTTGAATTTGGGAAACCGAGTTCAATACGATGGGTGGTATGTGCTTTATTGTTTTTCGCGACCACGATAAATTATATCGATCGTCAGGTATTGGCAATTCTTGCTCCGGAACTACAGAAAGAAATTGGATGGACCGAGGTCGAATACGGATATATAGTTACAGCCTTTCAATTCTCTTATGCTATTGGCCTACTCTTTGCCGGTAAACTAATAGATTTCCTTGGAACAAAAAAAGGCTACATAATCTCAGTTTTTGTTTGGTCTTTGGCAGCTATGAGCCATGCTTTTGCGCGAACAGCATCCGGATTTGGATTCGCTCGTCTGGCATTAGGTTTTGGAGAATCAGGTAATTTCCCCGCAGCACTTAAAACTATAGCTGAATGGTTTCCTCGTAATGAGAGAGCGTTTGCTACTGGTATTTTCAATTCAGGATCAAATATTGGAGCAATAGCAGCGCCATTGATTGTCCCGATTATAGCATTGAATTTTGGATGGGAGTGGGCCTTTTTGGGCACGGGGATGCTTGGTTTTATATGGTTATTTTTTTGGATTAAAATCATGCGCCCTCCAGCGGTACACCCGGATGTTAACAAAGCTGAATTAGCCCTAATTGAATCAGATGGAAAACAATCAATTGAACCCCAAAATTCAGTTTGGAAAATCATGCAAACCAGAAAGTTATGGGCTATTGCTATTGGAAAGTTTCTAACAGACCCTATATGGTGGTTTTTCCTCTATTGGCTTCCCAAATTTCTGAATACTACATATGGTCTTAAACTTGACCAAATTGGGTTACCACTCATAACCGCCTATCTTATCGCCGACGTAGGAAGTATAGGTGGGGGTTGGCTCTCATCTAGGTTCTTGCAATCCGGTTGGTCAATTAACGCCTCACGGAAGGCTACCCTTTTAATTTGTGCAATTATGGTAATCCCGATTTATTTCGTTTCTGGAATATCAGACTTATGGCCGGCGATTTTATTGATTGGCTTGGGTATGGCAGCACATACTGCATGGTCAGCTAATATGTACACACTGGCTACCGATTTATTTCCCAAACAGGATATTGGAACCGTTGTTGGGTTTATTGGTATGGCAGGTGCAGTTGGAGGAATGCTGATGGCCTCAGGCACAGGCCATTTGCTGGAAGCAACTGGGAGTTATAAAAGTTTATTCTTGGTTGCATCATCAATGTATGGAGTTGCCTTGGTCTTTATTCATATGCTGGTTCCGGATATAGATAAAGTAAAATCTTGAAATCAGAAGCTAAAAATATAACACTATGACTTTTAAAAATGAACACCTAGAAGCGTATAATCGCGATGGATATGTGGTTTTACGGAATTTTTTTTCAAAAGAAGAGGTAGCATTGCTTTATAAAATTGCAGTTGACGATGATCTGATGAGTCAGAAAAGTTTTGACCGCATTGACGCATCAGGGCTTAAAACGAAGCTTGCCTTATGGTATTCGTTAGATAATAGTTTAAATAGTAAATTTTCACGTTCAGAGCGTATAGTTAATGCAGTTGAACAAATTTTAGGTGGAAAAGCAGCGCACTACCATTCTAAGTTAATGCAAAAGGAGCCTAAGAAGGGTGGAGCTTGGGAGTGGCACCAGGATTATGGGTATTGGTATAAGTATAATGGATTTTTATTTCCTGAAATGTTAAGTGTACTTACGGCCTTAACACCCGCGACCAAGGAAAATGGTTGCTTACAAATGATACGTGGCTCACATAAAATGGGAAGAGTAGAACATGGTTTTGCTGGTGAGCAAGTGGGAGCTGATATGGAAAAGGTAAATGAAGCATTGAAAATTATGCCTCTTGATTACCTCGAAATGGAAGCCGGGGATACCGCATTTTTTCATTGTAATACACTGCATGCATCTGCGGCAAATTTTTCAGATAAACCCCGTTGGTCTATTATAACTGCTTACAATCTTGCAAGTAATAAACCTTATAAGGACGTTCATGCTAGTAGTTACACCCCAATCGAATCTTTCAAAGGAGATTTACTTACAGAGGAGAAGATTAGTATGTCAGAGAATGCTGATTTTTTAATAAAATAGTGTAGGGATCCGGAATTAATAATACATTTTAAGCAACCTGCCGAGTATTTGGGCAGGGTTTTTAAAGGTTAAAATAGCAGGCCTGTTAGTCGTAAATGTAACCAGCAGATAAGATAGTGAACCTTACTGTGGCTTCTTCAGCAGAGGGGACCAACACCCGAACTGTAAAAGTAGTTCCTTTGGCAAGCGAGGTTGCTTTGCGAAACAGAGACTGGGTGGAAGGAAATATAAAGAAGGTGAGTGAGGCCTCCAATGGGCAGCTTGCTTATGTATATGTTCCGAATACGGGTAATGGCGGACATGAATATTTTAAGCGTTATTTCTTTCCACAGGTTAATAAAGCAGGAATTATTATTGATGAAAGGTTTAATGGTGGTGGTCAGTTAGCTGATTACTATATTGATTTATTAAAACGCCCTGTTCAATCTTACTGGAGATACCGCTACGGTAAAGACCAGAAAGCCCCGAATGCTTCAATTCAAGGTCCGAAAGTAATGCTGATTGATGAAACTGCCGGATCAGGCGGAGATTATCTTCCTTTTCTGTTCCGTCAGGCAAAATTGGGGACCCTTGTTGGCAAAACTACCTGGGGTGGTTTAGTTGGTGTACTTGGTTATCCTGAATTTATAGATGGCGGAGTAGTTACAGCGCCTAACTTAGCCTTTTTTGATGAAAATGGTTTTGGGATTGAGAATGTAGGCACTCCACCAGATATAGAAATAGAACAATGGCCAGTAGATGTGATTAAGGGCAGAGATCCGCAATTGGAAAAAGCTATACAAATTGCACTAGACGAATTAAAAAAGAATCCAGTTAAAAAAACACCGGCGCCAGTTGCTCCTGACAAATCGAGGAAGTAGCTTATCAGTTTTATTAAGATGGGATTTTTAAAAAGGATCGCGTTCTGTGTCTATTTATAAAGCAATCGTATCTAATCACAAGAAGAGATATAATAAATAGCAAAAAATATATAACAAGTAGAATTTGCCTTGGAGAGCTTTATGCTCCAGAATACTTTTAGGTGTTTAACACTGGTAGAGACTGGGCAAATATTTCTGAATTTTTCAATAAATTAGCTTATTGTCTGTTTGAGAATGCTAATTACTTTCTTTATCGGAATTAAAAAGTATAATTTTTTTTTGACTTAAATCATAAAATAGCAGGATGTTACAAAAAATACAAGCTTCTAAATTCCCATCGAAATTCTTAGCACTTGCCTTACTTCTATTATGCCTTCTTTCTCCCTGCGCCGTTAAGGCTCAGCAATTAAGAATTGCCTGTGTTGGAAATAGCATCACCTTCGGAGCAAGAGTTGATAATCGGGATAAAGAATCTTACCCGGCAGTCCTATCTGAAATGCTTAAATCAAATGATTACCTGAACTATAGAATAAAAAATTTTGGTATCGGGGGCGCAACTATACTAAGATTTGGGACGCCGAATCTTTGGCCACTCATAGATTCTTTGAAGAATTTTAAACCTGATATAGTTGTCATAAAAGCCGGTACCAATGAAACTGTAGGTAAGCCGCGCTTAAACTGGGAACATATAGACGAGTTTGAAAAGGATTATTCAGATTACATCGCTGAGATCAGAAAAGTTAATCCCAACTGTAAAATAGTTATCTGCAGTCCCTTAGATATGGTCATTCAGACGGAAGAGTTAAGTCCTGAAAGGATTACAGACCTTACTGGCAGAAGGCCCAGGATTTGGGAACTCAGGAAAAGAATAAAGAAGATTGCCAGTACTGAAAACACCTTTTTCCTTGATCTTACGAGTCCTTTTAAAGGGAAAGCCAATTTAATGACCAAGAAAGATGGCGTTCATCCCAATAAGGATGGGTATCAATACCTTGGATCTTTGGTATATGACTATTTGGTCAAAAGAAAAATTGTGGTCAAATAGAAAATATGCAGGTTTATTCAGACATTTATCTTCTGAATTAAATAGTATACCGCTATTAAGAATCACTGCTGTCCGGCTAAGATAAAATTTCAGATAAAATGGTCATTTATATTGTTCGAAGTGTGTTTTTAAGAGTTCGATACAAGTAAGCCCCCATTAAGTTTAGAATCATTTTTTATAGTTTCACTGCCTTGAAATCTGCAAAATTTTACATACAACAACAGGACTGTTCATAAGCTTTGGCCTAAGCACAAAATCTCCGTTAACGTTTTTTCCGCCTCAGCTGGTGCGGCAGGCACAGTCCAAGCCAAAGCATTAACTTTTATAGCATCAGGTGCAGCGGCGGCATTTATTCGTATTTGTATATTGTTTTTAAGGTACTCATGGTCTCGTCGTACCTCCTCGGCATGCTACTTTTCTGCTGCAGGAAAAGTAGAGAGAATAATTATGAGTTAAGAATTTGATCTTTTATTTTACAATTTCCCTGGACACTACTGATTAGGAATTGTTGATTATTGCTGGTTCCCTTAATAATTAATCCTGCTTTCATTCTATAAATAAAACCCTGTCATCGTTTTTTTATCAATGAAGAAAAGCATACCATTTTCACATCCTTGCTCACTCGATATTTAACACTGTACTTTCTTTATCAGTTCTCCCTGCGATGCCATTCAGATCCCAAACTATTTTTCCGGCCCGAATCGTTAATTCCGCTTCCAGTTTTTTTGTTCCTTTCAGCAGGTAATTATGTGAATCTATAAATCCGAATTTCCCTTTTTTCAGGGTAAATATGGCTATATCTGCAACTGATCCTACGGACAGATTTCCTAATTCTTCTCTTTTAATTTCTTTGGCAGGATTCCAGGTAGACCTCAAAATAACATCTTGTAGGGGCAATCCCATATTCAAAAATTTGGACATAATGTTGGTCATGTCCTTCATTCCAGCATTCATACTCGTAATATGCAGGTCGGTACTTATCGAATAAGGTAAAAACCCTTGTTGTACCGATGGTATAGCACGGGCAAAGGTAAAACCATTTCCACCATGTCCTATATCGAAAAGTATTCCTCTTTTTTGTGCTGCAAATGCAAGCGCTGAAACTTGATCATTATCATAGAAAAATGGAAAGGTTAGTCGGTACATATGTGTAAAAATATCTCCCGGACGGAGATGTTTCATAAACAGATCCTCAACAGAACTAATTCTTGGCTTTGAAGGATACGTTAAATCCAGCATTACGGGCATATCAGCAATATTGCCAGCTTTTACTGCACTATCCAAAGCTATGAATGGATCCCCGCTAAAATGAGCAGATTTAAAACCCACAACATCCTTTTTATTGGCTATGGCAACTTCAGCTGCTTTATTGGGATCTAAATCATTTACATTCTGCTGATACTGACCCATTCCGTCACCTATAATATTGAGAAAAGCAAGAACCCTCGTTTGTGATCTGTCAATGATATTCTTTTTAAATTCAGGAAAACTGCGCCAGCCCGAACTGCCTGCATCGCCAACTGTTGTAACACCCGTACGGAATGTGAAGCCATCTGGCCAAACTGAACTTGGGCCATTCATGTATTCCTGCTTTAAGTTAGTTCCAGAAAATACATGCACGTGAAGGTCAATAAGGCCCGGAGTTACATACATACCTTTAGCATTAATTACTTTTAAACCCAGATTTTCATCGATATTTTTGGCCACCAGAGCAATTTTACCTTCTATTGCAGGGACGCTTGTTCTTGATGTTTGATTCCCTTGAGGCGAGGTAATTGCAATATCCATTATCTCGTCGATATTGTTTTTTGGGTCAATTACATGTCCGCCTTTAATGATAATGCCGTAGGGTTTTGTTGATTGTTGAGCCTTTGTATTATTGCCCAGCATAAATAGTGCAATAAAAAATAATACGTATCTTTTCATTTTGGTATATCCTTATTTATAGAATTAGAATCATAAGCGATGGAATAAAATCTATTTTGTCTTTATGTTCTTATAAAAATAGCTTATTATTTCAAAGAAATGTTAAAGTTTTAAGTATTATAAAGAAAGGATCTCCAAAGGATTTTTCAATAAATGAGAATAGAAAAATTATAGCTTAATACTTAATCCGATGAGCTTACAGCAGATAAACCTGAAACAAATTATGCCCACAGTGTTATTCTTTGGAATAATCGGTGGTTTACTTCAAATTCTCATTACCATTTTACCGATCAAAGTCTGGTGGATTTTATCCGTCTATCCAATCGTAATAATCCTGACAGTGCTGACATTAAAAGTTAAAAAGCAAATGGAAATCACGTATTTAAAAGCATTTTTGACCTTAGTTTTAACTATCATATTGATGACCTATATTCTGTATTTTTATATTATCCTCTTCGAAAATGTAAATACTGCAATAACTTTAGCAGGTCATGCCCGGAGGTTCTTTTCAACACTTGGCATCACTGTAATTTTAAGTGCACTCATCGCTTTACTCTTCTTCAAACGGCACCAGAGTAAGATTCAAACAATTTAAATATTAAGTCTACTTTACCTAATTGTTATTTCTGGATATGGTTGATAATTTTTAAAGAAATTGGGTTTTTGCCTTTGAGAATTATTGAAAAAAGGAACCTTGCCTTGAACAATATATTTTGTTCATTCAATGTATTTGATTAAAATTGATTAACACCAACAATGATGTGATCAGTAATGAATTATAAAAATTTTCTAATATTTACTTTAATTCTGATTGCATCATACCAGCTCTCCAGCGCCCAACAAACCGTTTCACTATACCCTGGAAAAATCCCCAACTCAAAAGTTAGTGCCAATGAGGAGCAGGCAACTGCAAATGATTTAGTTGATACTGTAACCAGGAAAGTGTCTGTTCCAACCTTATCCATTTTTCTCCCGCCCAGAAATCAATCTAAGGGTTCTGCTGTCATTATTTGTCCGGGAGGAGGATATGGCGGTTTACTCACCAAACGGGAGGGGAGTGATGTGGCCAGGGCCTTTGCAAAACTGGGTGTCACCGCTTTTGTACTTAAATATCGTCTTCCAGATGACCTGATTATGGAAGATAAATCTATCGGACCATTACAGGATGCCTTGCAAGCTTTAAAAACAGTACGTCAGAATGCAGATAAGTGGAATATTGATCCCCAAAAAATAGGAATCATGGGTTTCTCCGCTGGTGGGCACCTCGCTTCAAGCGCAGGTACTCATTATGATGCCCGTATCATTGAAAATACTGAAAAGACAGACCTTCGGCCCGATTTTATGGTGCTTGTTAATCCTGTTATCAGCCTTTCTAATGAGATTGGTCATATCGGTAGTCGGAATAATCTCCTAGGCAAGTCAGCATCCGCAGAAAAGATCAATTTTTTCTCGAATGAACTGCATGTCAACAAATCTACTCCGCAAACTTTTCTGGTGCATACAGCGGATGATACGGTAGTTCTTCCTGAAAATAGTTTCAGGTTCTATCATGCTTTACGTAAGAATAAGGTTAATGCAGAACTACATATTTATTCGGAAGGGGAACATGGGTTTTTGAAAAAGCCTGTTTTTGAGGAATGGTTCGGGAGGGCTGTTAACTGGATGAAGGACAGACACTTAATTGAATAAGGATCAAAGAACAAAGACATAATTGCCGAGAGTAGAAATTTCAGTAAGCATTTAAATTATGAAACATTATAGAATCCTGCTATTTATAATTTTACCCTTTTTAGCGAGCACTCTAATTACGGCTTGCAGCGATAAGAAAATCGATTTTAAGCCCAAAATGGGGCAGAGAATCGTAATTCTTGGAAATACATTTGCCGAGCGCTTTCAAAATTTTAATTATTTCGAGCCCCTTCTTTACAAAAGTTTTCCTGATCTAAATCTGACCGTTCGGAATATGGGCTGGAGTGCCGATGAAGTCGGCTTGCAACCCAGGCCATATAATTTTGGTACGCTGGATGAGCATCTGACACTCCAAAAAGCAGATGTTATTTTTGCATGTTTCGGCTTGAATGAGGCTTTTAAAGGACCGGATAGTCTCGCAAATTTTAAACACCGCCTTTCAGGATTTCTTCTACATCTCAAACAACAGAAATACAATTCAATTTCAGCACCCGAAATTATTCTTGTTTCTCCGATAGCACATGAAGACTTGGGTGGTAATTTACCCGATCCGAAAGAGCATAATGCTAATCTGGAATTATATACAGCGGGTATGGCCGAAGTTGCCAAGCAACTGGAAATACCATTCATTGATCTTTATAAGCCAAGCCGTGATTTAGTAAATGCTGCCGATTCCATCACAATTAATGGGATCCATCTTAATGATAAAGGTTATAAAGCGATCAGTGAGATAATGGCCAAAAAATTAAATTTCAAATTTACAGAATGGAAAGATGAATCTGATTATACGCTATTAAAGTGGGCAATAGACCATAAAAATCAGCAGTTCTTCTACAAGTTTAGAGCGGTAAATGCCGAATATATCAATGGAAGTAGGAAAGAACCCTGGGTGCAGCCTGCCGGCGGACCAATCTCTTTCCCTACTGAATTATTGAAACTGGATCAGCTGGTTTTAAGCCTTGATAGCATTGTGTGGAGGGGTACTAAAAATAGTTCTGGTATTGATACAAAGAAAGTCAGGCATTTAATTAATGATAAGCAGGAGATAATTCCCAAAAAGCCTCTGAATGCACCATTGGAAGAACAATTTGTAGTTAAAGAGGGCTTTAAAGTGGAGCTTTTTGCTTCTGAAAAGGATTTTCCAATTGAAAAGCCGGTCAAAATCACCTTTGATCCTCAAGGACGTTTATGGGTATCAACTCTTCCATCGTATTTGCAATACTACCCTGGTAGTCCGCCAAATGATAAAATTATTATTCTTGAGGATACAAATAATGATGGAAAGGCAGATAAACATACCGTATTTGCAGACAGCCTCTACATGCCTCTGGGATTTGAATTAGGAAACGGTGGGGTCTATGTTTCTCAACCGCCAAACCTGATGTTCCTAAAAGATACCAATGGTGATGGAAAAGCAGATATAAGAGAAATTATTCTTCACGGTTTTGGCACAGAGGATGTTCATCATTCAATTTCTGCCCTTACCTGGGGACAGGATGGTGCATTGTACATGCATATGGGCACTTTTCTTCATACACAGGTAGAAACGCCTTATGGTCCGCAACGATCTGCTTATGGTGAAACCTGGCGATACGATCCTATCACAATGAAACTGGAACCCTATGTTTCATATCCTTATGCCAACCCATGGGGAAATGTCTTTACCAGAAATGGAACTCATCTGATTGGAGATACCTCTACCGGAATGAATTATTTTGCTCCTCCGCTTACAGTTGCTACTGATTTTCCAATTAAGCATGTCGAAATGAAGGATATTTTGACCTTGAAGATCAAACCCAAAACCTGCGGACTGGAAATTGTTTCAAGCAGAAACTTTCCGGATAAATATCAGGGCAATGTGCTTTTTAATACCTTTTTGGGATTTCAAGGAATCACGAATCATTCTTTGTCTGAATCGGGTAGTGGTTTGATTGGTAAAGAGCAGGAACCGATTCTGCAATCTAAAGATCCTCAGTTCAGACCTGTAGATCTTCAGTTTGGTCCGGATGGAGCACTTTACCTAGCCGACTGGTTCAACCTGGTTATCAATCACGGAGAAAGGGCCTTGCGTGATCCCGACCGGGATAAAACCCATGGACGGATCTGGCGAATAACTTATACCGGCAAACCATTATTGAAGCCATTGGATATGTCTAGGCTCAAGATTGATCAACTGCTGGATCAGTTAAAGGAATACGAAGACAGAACCAGGTACCGGGCCAGAATTCAACTGACGGACTTTCCTGATAAGGACGTTTTAGCAGCTTTGCCAAATTGGGTTCAAAAACTAAATAAGTCGGATGAGAATTATGAGCAATACCAGTTGGAAGCTTTATGGATGTACCAGCGATTACATCAAACAAACGAAGTTCTGTTAAATCACTTATTAAAAGCTAAAGATGCGAACATCAGGGCTGCAGCGACCAGAGTTCTATTTTACTGGAGGGATGAATTCAAGGACAGCCAGTCAAGGCTTATTGCCATGTCAAGAGATTCCTCTCCGCGAGTACGTTTGGAAGCTATCGTTTCCCTAAGTCACTACAAGAATGAGGCCAGTCTGATGGCTTTACTTTCGACTTCTGAAATGCCAATGGATGATTATATTGTTTACGCGTTAAAAGAGAGCTTTAAACATTTGCAGCCAATCTGGATTGAGAAATTCAGGAAGGACAAAAACTTTCTCGAAAACGAGCCTGAGAAAGCAAAATTATTGCTTCAACCGCTTTCTTCAGCAGAAGTGTTAACCATGCCCGGCTACTTTAAAAAGGATCCTGATGCGGATATTTATACAAGAAAACCTTTGTCAGAGAAATTCTATAATGATTTTGCAGACGTGAAGGCGATTTCGGATTTCAGGAAAACATTACTTGCAGAAGCTACAGCAATAGATTCAGAAGGGACAGAAATTAAGGGAAGAACCCTCATTCAATTATCAACAATCAGTGGCAAAATGGCTTATGATAAGCTTGTAATTAATATTAAAGCAGGCAGTTTGGTTTCTATAGTTTTTAAGAATCCGGATGAAATGCCACACAACGTGGTAATCATAAAGCCCGGTACAACTGAAACTGTTGGAAAAGCAGCAGATGCAATGGCTAGCCGGAAAGATGCTTATGCGAAGAATTTTATTCCTGCGATTCCAGAAGTGCTTTATTCAACTCCTCTTGTAGCAACAGGAAGTTCATACAGACTTGATTTTACAGCACCAGGCAAACCCGGAGAATACCCTTTTATCTGCACTTTTCCTGGGCATTGGAGGATTATGAAAGGGATGATAAAGGTTAATTAGGTCTGGAGGTGGGAGGTAGGAGGTCTGAGGTCTGAGGTCTGAGGTAGGAGGTATGAGGTGGCAGGTAAATAAGATCTTTGGGAGTCAAGCTTATAAACTATGGACTTCGGAAATGAAATATTGATCTAAGGGTAGTGTATAGCTCTCGGCTTTCAGCTTTAAACTTTCATTTTTGTGCTTTTGGCTTTCAGCTTAAAACTCTCCTTCCCGCTTAAATTTTTGTTTTATGTTTTCATTGAATTGCTTCCGACTTTCATGAATACTATCTAAAGTTTCATCATAAGTTTGTCCTGCAGCATTGCGTGCAGCAGGAATTATGGTATTACATTCATTGGCATCCATAAAACGGGCTGCTTCAAGTAATCCGCTTTGCTCTTTAGGTGCTATCACTATAAAACCATGTTTGTCGGCATGAATCAGATCTCCAGGCAGAACTTTTCTTCCGAACACTTCCACTTCACAGTTCCATTTGACGCAACTTACATGAGCATGTCCTACACAAAGCCTTTTAGCTAATGCTTTAAAGCCGGCATTGGTCATTTCATCCAGATCACGTACGGCTCCATCCGTAATAGTACCCACGCAGCCAAGTGATTTATGAACATTACTATTTACCTCACCCCAAAAGGAGCCAACAATCTGGGGTTTATCCAAATCTTGCACGACCACAATTTTTGGTCCCGGAGTATGCGCCACATAGTGAAGATACTCCACATAGGCATTTGGATTTGAAACCTTGTGCTGCGGGTTACTTGGTTCAATAACCAAGGTAACGGCATAGCCTACCATCGGACCCATTTGAGGCATAAAATCATGCGTTTCTTCAAGATTGAAAGCATCTTTAGCGGGATTTTGTTTTGTTATTTGCTCCCAGCCATTATAAATTGTTGGTGTATTCCAGCGTTTGAGCTGTATCAGATCGCTATGAGTTAAAATTCGGTTTTTGTGGTCGTTCATATTGAAGGATTTAATCTTAAGCAAGATAATTATTCAGGCTCTTTTTAGCGTTAATCAAGCTATGTTTTTATGATATCTTTTGCCATTACTCGTATTGTAGGCTGTAATTCAAGTCACACAACATCCGGATAATGTTATTGTTACAATTAACTTAAGTGGCAGTTATTTTCTACATTCCTACAATAAAATCAGGGTTAAAGCCTTTAGGAATTGATTAAAACACATATTTTCAGTCTTACAACTTCAGTGTCAAGTTTAAAAATAGATCATGCTGGATTTAGAAAATCAGTTAATCAATTTCAGCCCTAAGATCATCAGGGTATTTTTCTATATTTCATGAATAAAACAAAATTGAAATGAAAACAAAATTAGTACTAATTACCGTTCTGGTAATTTTTGGGATCAGGGCTAATGCTCAACCGGCCGGAACATCATCAGGTAAGCCTTATGCTTATATTATCAAAGGCGGGCATGTTATTGACCCGAAGAATAATATAAATTCTGCCATGGACATTGCCTTCACAGCTGGTAGAAGAGGAATGGCGGCACGTCCGGCAATGGCTGAACGTCCCGCAGAAAATGGTCGACCAGCACGTCCGGCAGTACCGGCACGAGCGGCTGTTCCGGCTTCTGAAGGAAAGATTGCGCTGATTGCTAAAGATATCAACCCCGATCTTGCCGACAGGATTATTGATGCCAAGGGTTTGTATGTGACACCAGGATTAATTGATATCCATGTCCATTTCTTTTGGGGACATGATGGAAGTTATCTGAAGAATGCAGCTACTGCTTTGCCTGCAGACGGATTTACTTTCCGTACTGGAGTGACAACTGTAGTTGATGCGGGTTGTACGGGTTGGAGAGATTTTGAACTTTATAAGAAGCGTACAATAGATGCTTCACAAACTCGCGTTCTCACTATGTTGAATATTGTTGGTACCGGAATGGATGGAGCAGGCGAGAATAATATTGATGAAATGGACCCACAGAAAACAGCTGAGATGGCTAAGAAATATCCAAATGATATTGTTGGGGTTAAGCTGGCGCATTTCTCAGGTCGTACCTGGGTTCCTACCGACCGTGCGCTTGAAGCAGGGAGACTTGCCAATATTCCGATTATGGTCGATTTTGGTTCTGCTGATCCATATTTACCTCTTGATTCATTGTTTAACGTAAAATTCCGCAAAGGAGATATATTTACTCATGCTTTTGGGGGGAATGGAACCGACAGCCCCAATGGTAGGGAATCTATTGTAGACATGAATGGTAAAGTAAAACCATTTGTTTATAAAGCCAGAGAGAAAGGGGTAGTTTTTGATATTGGATTTGGAGGTGCTAGTTATTTGTATAATCAGGGAGTGCCGGCAGTTAAGCAAGGTTTTTACCCAACAACTATTAGTACAGATCTTCATACAGGAAGTATGAATGGCCCGATGAAAAGTATGGAAAATATCATGGGTTTAATTATGGCAACAGGCATGCCATTAAAAGATGTCATTGCTGCAAGTACCTGGCATCCGGCCCAGGCTATAAAGCGTGAAGAACTTGGTAACCTTTCGCAA
This sequence comes from Daejeonella sp., assembly GCA_044341405.1. Taxonomy (GTDB): domain Bacteria; phylum Bacteroidota; class Bacteroidia; order Sphingobacteriales; family Sphingobacteriaceae; genus Daejeonella. The sequence goes on from JBIIRT010000021.1 coordinate 15,845, forward strand.
GGATCAGTTGCTGATATTGCCATCTTCAGAATTAACGAAGGTGATTTTGGCTGGCCTGTCAGAGGTGGAAAGGTTACGGGTAAGCAAAGATTACAAACAGAAATGACAATCAGAGCAGGAAATATTGTTTACGATTTGGATGGTTTGGCGCAACCCGCAGGACCAAGTCCGGCAGGTAGATAATTTTATTTTACATGGTGTTTAATAAGGTGCCAACCGATCTTTGGCGCCTTATTAATTTAAATTACGAATAAAAATCGTTTTTCTATATTCGGTTTTATCATTCTGACCCCGGATCATTTTCTTCAGTAGATCCAGAGATTAATTAAACGTTAATTTGTAAATTGAAACAAATAAATTTTTTCCGAAAATTTGAGTAAAATATGTCCATATCAATAGGTCTTCAAATTCATTTGTGCTGCGAAAGCAGTAAATCAAACATTCTTTGGGTTTCATTTCTGCGTATCTGTATAGCTTTATTTCTGCCTACATTGATAATTTCATCTGCTTTTTCTCAAGAAAAATTGAAATCCAATGGCCACATCCCGATACTTGGTTGGTACAGTATCCCTCCTGAGGAGGCTAGCCCTGCTAGATATCTTGAAATGAAAGAAGCTGGTTTTGATATTAGTTTCTCTTTCCTTGGGAGTCCGCAGGATGTTCAAAAATCATTGGATGCAGCGCAACAGGCAGGAATGAAAATCGTAATCAGCTGCCCTGAATTAAAAACTGAGACTGAAAAGATTGTTAAGCGATTTATGAATCATCCGGCTCTGGCTGGTTATTTTCTTCGCGACGAGCCTGCCTTAGATGCATTTATAGATCTTGGTAATTGGGCGAAGAGAGTGAATGCTACTGATCCAAATCATTTTTGCTATGTCAATCTATTCCCGAATTATGCAACACCCTTACAATTAGGAACAGCTAATTATAGGGATTATGTCACTAAATTTGCTAAGGAAGTCCCGCTGCATTTTCTTTCTTTTGATTCTTATCCCTTAACTTCTGCTGAAGGAGTTTATGAGAAATGGCATCAGAACCTGGAGATATTTTCGGATGAGGCCAAAAAAATTGGTAAGCCTTTCTGGGGATTTGCTCAATCAATCTTGTTTGATAATAAGCATGAAGATCCATCTTTAGCCACAATGCGGGTTCAAATGTTTACTAATCTGGCTTATGGTGCTCAGGGGCTTCAATATTTTACATACTGGACTCCCGTTTCAACGACTGAAGATTTTCGTGGCGGACCAATCACTCTTGAAGGTAAGAGAAGTACTGTTTACGACCATATCAAAACCTTGAATCAGGAAATAAAGAATCTTTCAGGAGTGTTTTATGGTGCGAAAGTAAAGTCCCTGCAATTTTTCGGTAACACTATACCAACTGGTACCAAAAGAATGTCTGTTTTACCAGCACCAATAAAGGTCTTTGCAACTGAAGGCAAAACGGCACTGATTTCATTGATGGAGAATGGGGGAAAGCAATTCATTGTTATTGTCAATACGGATTATCTCAAAAAAATGAGCTTAACCATTTTTGGTGATTCATCATTAAAGCGCGTTCTCAAAGATGGGACAATGGTTCCGGCAAATGCTTATGACAGCACGTTTGATGTGGATGCGGGGGATGTGGTTATTTTTAATTACGAATTTTGAATTACGGATTTTTAATTACGAATTACGGATTATGAATTACGTAATTACGAATTATGAATTACGAATTATGAATTACGAATTACGAATTACGGATTATGAATTACGGATTACGAATTATGAATTATGAATGGAAATTGTTTGAGAATTTAAAATTGATTGTCAAATGAACCAAAATCTCCCTGACAACAGACAACCGGCAACTGATAAAAGGTAACTTAACAATTACAAATACCAATCTTCCAAATTCCGTATTTTACAACAAACAGAAATTATGAAATCAATTTTCACCTTAATACTGGTTTTGAGTTTTATGGCTCCAAGACTTATACAGGCACAGACATCCTTAAAGGCGGGCGACAAAGCACCGGATTTTGTTTCCAAAGATCAGAATGGTAAAACGGTTTCTTTGAAGCAATTCAAGGGCAAAAAGTTGGTATTGTATTTTTATCCAAAGGATAATACTTCCGGCTGTACTGCTCAGGCATGTAGTTTAAGGGATAACTTTAAAGAATTAAAGAATGAAGGTTATACCATTCTGGGCGTGAGTATTGACGATGAGGCTTCTCACCGGGATTTTATCGCAAAAAATAATTTGCCTTTCTCACTTCTGGCGGATACAGATAAATCAATTGTGACAAAATATGGCGTTTGGACAGAGAAGGAAAGGAATGGAGTTAAATTCTTTAGTACAACCAGAACCACTTTTTTGATTAGTAAAGATGGTTATATCAATAAAGTAATTACTGAAATTGATACAAAAAATCATGCCGGACAGATACTGACATTAAAAAAATAGTAAAGAAATTATAGAAGAAAGTTGGTATTGACGTTTAGTAATTTGATGAATTAATTAAAACAGCATCTTGATTAAGATGCTGTTTTAATACAATCCTTACTTTTTTTTCAATTTTTTCTAATGCAGTATTTAAATCTGGCTCAATATTCGAGCTTAATTATTTTTTTGGTACTCTTCTATTCGTTTGTCCATCAAATGGGTTATTATCCATGTTTCTAAACTCCTTTAAAGTTGCTACAATGAATACCAAAAAAGCAATAGAAATGAGTGAAGTTAAAATTATTACATCTAACTGTTCCATTTATTTATTTGTTTTAGAGTTTATGAAATTCAATAATCCCAAAATAGTTGGTGGCCATAATCCAAGAAAAATAGCTTTGTCAATATTGTTTTCGATGAGGTAATAATATTCTGAAACGAATATTATTACAATGGTGATTGCTAGTATTATTAGCTCCGATGATTTGAATTTTTTCATTTTTTTTATTGAATTTATAAATAAAATTTGATTTTAATGAATTCCCAATAAATCTTATTCGAGATTTTAATTATTTACAAATTTAGATTAAATTACTACAACAATCCAGCTAGTAATTAGTGGTAACAGTACGAACTTGATTTCTTCAGTTCTATTTTCATTATTTCACCATTCATCCAGAGAAGCAACGTTTCCACCTTTAACTAATTACAGTAAATGGAAAGTTAAGACTCTAAATGTAAAATTAAATGCAAATTCTGTTTCTTGAGAAGGTTCTGTGATTGAGGTGATTATACTTCTATAATCCATTCAAATATCGAATTAACTTATAGTAGCATTCTGTGATTAGTTTTCTCCTCTTTATTATCCTAAGTTATTTGACATTTAAGCGACTTATATTTCTGAATCAATTAGAATGATATAGTTATAATTGTATAAAATTAATACGAAAATATATAATGAATAAAAACCTTCCAAATCACCCCTTGGATAATGCAGAACAGGATTTATTAAAATTGATGGCTGATAGTCATATCTCGTCTTCTATAGATACTCCGATGCGTGAGGATGCATTCGAACTTGATGATGACACTAAAATTGAGCTCATTGAAAAACATTTCAGTCATATCATGAATATTCTTGGCCTAGATCTCAGTGATGATAGTTTGAAGGATACGCCAAAAAGAGTTGCAAAAATGTATGTAAAAGAGATTTTCAGTGGCCTAAACCCTGCAAGTAAACCCTCTGTTACACTTTTTGATAACCATTACAAGTATAATCAAATGCTTGTGGAGCGTAATATTGCTGTTTATAGCAACTGTGAGCATCATTTTGTTCCTATTACTGGAAAAGCACACATTGCTTACATGAGTAACGGTAAAGTAATTGGTTTGTCTAAACTTAACCGTATCGTACAATATTATTCTCAGCGTCCCCAAGTTCAGGAAAGGCTTACCATACAGATTGCGAACGAGATTAAAGTTGCTTTGGGTACAGAAGATGTGGCAGTTTTAATAGATGCTCATCATCATTGTGTATCTTCAAGAGGAATTCGTGATATGAACAGTTCTACTGTAACAGCTGATTATAGCGGCCGCTTTTTGTCTCCCGAAACCAGAAATGAATTTTTAAAGCATATTGGATAATGGATTTTAAGGGTAAAAACATACTTGTTGTTGGGGGTAGTTCGGGTATCGGATTAAGTTTGGTAAAATTACTTGCATCTCAAGGGGCACAATTATATAATGCTTCAAGAACTCAATCTGAAGAATGGCCCAAAGGGGTTATTCATATTCCTATTGATGTTTTATCAGATATAAGTGTGCTATCTGAAAATCTGCCCGAAAATTTGCACGGACTGGTTTATGCTGTAGGAAGCATAAATCTAAAACCGTTTAGCCGATATTCTGAAGATGATTTCATTAATGACTACAAACTAAATGTAATTGGGGCTGCACGTTGCATTCAATTGGCATATAAAGCCTTGAGAAACTCTGCTGGAGCATCCATCGTGTTACTGAGTTCTGTAGCCGCAAAAACCGGTATGCCTTACCATGCCAGTATTGCTGCTGCTAAAGGGGGCGTTGAAAGTCTGGCTTTATCGCTTGCTGCTGAGTTTGCTGCTCAAAATATCAGAGTCAATGTGATTGCACCTTCTTTAACAGATACACCGCTTGCCAGTAATTTGCTCAGTACAAGCGAAAAACGTGAAGCTTCTGCAAAACGACATCCACTTGGCAGGATCGGAAAACCTGAAGATATATCGTCTTCTATTTCTTTTTTGCTTTCAGAAGACAGTGCATGGATCAGCGGCCAGGTTTTAGGAGTAGATGGTGGTATGGGGAATTTAAAAACATCTTAGACTATGAACTTTAATCAAAGTCATATCTCAGCAATGGAAAAGCGGTACCGGACTACTTTCATCAATAGTTTGCCAGGGTATAAATGCCTTCAGATGATTGGTACTGCGAACAATAATGGGGTCACTAATTTGGCACTTTTTAATTCTATTTTTCATCTTGGAGCCAATCCTCCATTACTTGGAATGATATTCAGACCGGATGGAGATGATCACGATACTTTGGAGAATATTAAAAAAACCGGTCAGTATACAATAAATAATGTATTGCCAGAATGGTTTGAAAAAGCTCACCAAACAAGTGCCAGATATCCTTCAGGATATTCTGAATTTGAACCCTGTGGATTCAAGGAGTCTTATTATGATGATTTTAAGGCTCCATTTGTTGCCGAATCAAGTATTATGATTGGTCTGGAAATGAGGGAGATCATTGACATTTCAATTAATAACACAAAACTTTTGATAGGTGAGATTATTCATGTTTTATTGAAGGATGGGATTGTAGCCAGTGATGGGTATGTAGATCATATAAAGGCTGGAACGGTAACTGTTGCGGGTTTAGATAGTTATTTTACAACGGAACATTTAGGTCGATTGGCTTATGCAAAATTTATCTGATCCGTTGTTCCTAAAATCTGATTCATATTTTGAGTAATTCCCGAGATGACACTATAATAATAGGAGCAGGCATTGCAGGTTTAACTGCTGCTAAGGTATTAAAATCGGCAGGCCGGAAAGTAACTATTTTAGAAGCAGCCGATGCCCCCGGTGGAAGAGTCAGAACAGATAATTTTAAAGGCTTTTTGCTTGACAGAGGATTTCAAGTATTATTAACCGGATATCCTGAAGCAAAAAACTTTCTTGATTACAAGGCCCTGAATTTGCGTTCATTTAGTCCGGGATCTATCATTCTTAATAGCTCAGGGATCGATGAAATAGGGGATCCTCTTCGGGAGTTTGGATCATTGTTTCGTACGCTTAAATCTCCGACAGGTAGTTTTAAAGACAAATTTAGGCTGCTTTTACTTCGGTTAAAGCTATCTTCAAATAGCATTGAAGAGATCTTTTCAAAGCCGGAAATGACTAGTTTGGAATATCTAAGAACTGCAGGTTTCAGCGAAAGAATTATTTCGAATTTTTTTTCTCCATTCCTTTCAGGAATTTATTTAGAACAAAAATTGAGTACTTCCTCCCGAATGTTTGAGTTTGTATTTAAAATGTTCAGCGAGGCGGATACCGCAATTCCAGAAAGGGGTATGGGAATGATCTCTGCACAGCTTGCTTCCGGACTTAATAAAGAGGAGTTGATATTGAATGAAAAGGTATCCAATATAATTGGGTCGAAGGTTGAAACGGCTTCTGGAAAAATCTATGAAGCAGCGAATGTTTTGATTGCCACTTCAGCTGATTGTATACCCTTTCCATTTCAAGCGAAAAATATCGAAAAGAAATCGGTGACTTGCATGTATTTCTCAGCAGATAGTTCACCCTACAGCAAATCTTTAATCGCTTTGAATGCGAATCCTGACAGGCTTGTGAATAATTTATCGGTAATGAGTAATGTTTCATCTGCGTATGCTCCAGCAGGCAAATCACTTATTTCTGTTTCTCTGACTGATAATCAATCATTTTCTAAGTCCGAATTTCTTGAAATTAAAATAAAAGAGGAATTGAAATTTTGGTATCCCGACTGTTTAAGTTGGGAACATTTATATACCTATCATATTCCTTATGCTCTTCCTGATAATAGAAATGTTAAAAATGATATTCAATATTCATTTTTGCGAATAAATGACTCTATATTTGTATGTGGAGATCATCTATTAAATGGCTCTATTAATGCTGCGATGAAGTCTGGAAGGTTAGCTGCAGAGTCAATAATATCCAAATAAATTTAATCTCATATTCAGATGAAAAACTATGTACTGGTGCATCAGCTCCTCAATCTGGTAGAAGAACTTGAAAAGGAAAACAAGGGAAAAGAATTGGGGCTGTCTGATTTTTCAGGTTACCTGATCAATAGTTTATCACAATTAACTCCGCCAGTAACATCTTTGGATGTTCGTTTCGGCAATCAGGAAATAAAAATCCAGGAGCTGGCCTATCAAATTGATAACGCTATAGGTCGCCTACTAGTTTATATGAGCCGTTACGCAAAATCATATATCAAAAAAGCGCTGGAAGGTACGCCTTTACAAAGCCAGTATGATTTCACATGCCTTGCTATTTTAATGACACACCAAAGTCTCAGTAAAACTGATCTTATTAGTAGAAACATGCAGGAAAAAACTTCTGGAGCAGAAGTTATCCGTCGCTTGCTTGCTGCAGGGCTAGTTGAACAATGGGACGATACAATAGATAAACGTTCGGTAAGGATTTCGATCACAGAGGTTGGAAAGGAGCTTTTACACCAGGTTTTTGAAGATATGAATCATGTAGGGAAAATGATTACTGGAAATTTGAGTTACTCAGAGAAATTAGAATTCCACTATCTACTTCAAAAACTTGAATCTTTTCATTTTCAGTTGCACGACGATAAGGTAATCAATACCAAAGAGGATATACGTTATTTTGAATTGAATCAAAAATAATCGTAATTCAATTAATCGTATAAAAGAATAGGGTTCTTTCTTGAAAACAAAATTAAAAAATCAAGGATATCTTTACCGCACCAATAACATTGTTCTGATTTGCTGAATTGAACCGTTTTGAAGTCTAGCATAATAGACACCAGGCAAATAGCCCTCATTTTCGAATGTGACTTTATGATTTCCTGCTCCCATTTCTGTATCTACTAAAGTCTTTATTAGTTTCCCTTCAGTATTAAATACCTGAATTAAGGCATGGCCACCAAAGGTTTCATAAGAAATAGTAGTTGAACTTTGGAATGGATTCGGATAATTACTGATCAGATTTTTCCCGGCATTTACATTGATTATCTCAGGGCTTGTAGACATGCATGGCGCTGATTTTTTAATCACATTAATATTTTGAAAATTTTTCAACATCACATTTTCAAGTGTTCTCTCAGGTACACAGAACCATTGCTGTAGAATGGAAGCATAAACGGACCTGAAATCATATTGCATGGGAACGTTGTCGCCGGTATTAGTAATTAATGGTATCGTCGGACTTTTACCTAGTATATCATTTTGGGCATAATGTCCAAAAACAAATAAAGGTGCGGCTGCACCATGATCTGTACCTACGCTACCATTTGATCTGATACGTCGGCCGAATTCAGAAAAAGTCATTCCGATAACTCGTTTTTGTGCATTCAGAAATTCGAGATCATCCATAAAGGCTTTTATTCCTTCTGATACTTTTTGAAGAAGGATTGCATGACTACCCTTTTCTTTTGCTGTTGGATCTACCTGCTGTGCATGTGTATCAAAACCTCCAATGCTCACCATGTAAATCCTTGTTTTTAATCCACCTGCAATCAATCTTGCTACGATTTTTAACTGGTCTGCAAGGCTATTTCCAGTTGGATATCCAGCAAATTGTTTCGTTACCTTACCTGCAGCAGCTTTTATTACGCTTGCATACTGCTGAGTTTGTTGAGCAATCTGTCTGATGTAGGTCAATTCTTTACCACCACGCGTATTAGGAGCACTGCCTTGAATTCCATTGATCAAATTATAGAAGTTCACCGGGTCTGATATAGCCATTCCCATGTTAACTGACGGACCCTGCATTGCTGGAGATACAAATGAACCAATCTGAATAGCTAAAGGATCAGGCATGATCGTATTTGGAAATCCAATCGGATAATTAGAGAATTCTTCATTTAAATAACGTCCTGCCCAACCTGAGTTTAAAGTTTGGTTAGAGTCAGAGGCACTTAGCCAGATATCAGTTGCTCTGAAATGAGAGAAGTTTGGTTGTGGATAACCTACAGATTGAATGATCTGTAGTTTTTCCTGATTAAATAAGGTTTGTAGTCCGCTCATTGAAGGATGCAAACCCGTAAAGCTAGTCCCGGTTAACTTTAAAATTTTGTTTTTTGGAAGAATAATATTGGAGCGGGCAATGGCAAGATTATCGTATTGGTCTATTGGTATGACCATATTCAATCCATCATTTCCGCCATTAAGTTGAACGATCACTAATACATGATCGGTTTCTGTTGGAGCTTGCGTAAGTGCCGAAACCAGTGGTGATTCAGCAAAAGCTTTAAATGTAAACCCATTTATGAGCGCCGGGAATACAATTCCTGCTGGTGCTGTGCTTCGTATGAAATCCCTTCTTTTCACGATAGTTGATATTCAGGAAGATTCATGAGATATTTAAACATAGTCGTGAGTCGATTTAATACAATATTCCTGTTGGTAGCATTGCTTGTATTTGCTCTGTATGTTTTCCAGGCATCTGTCCAATATGAATCAGAAGTTTGTCCGGATAGTAAAATGCTTTTTAAAAAATCTTTAACCTGTTGCGCTGTTTCTATAGCATAAATTATTTCCAGGCTATCATTTATGAGGGTATTTGGGTTTGACGGATCAGATAAAGAATTTACAAATGTCAATATATCGATATTTATCTTCTTGCCATTTCTGGTATATCCGTTGCCAATCATTGAATCAGTAAATTGATTTCTTCTTGGCAATGTATCAGCATTGATCCATAATTTATGGAATTGAGGTTCCTGATAATAAGCAGACCAGCCAGCAACATTTGGTGGATCACCAATGTTTTGTTGCATATTAGATGCCAGCGTACGGATATAATCATGCATAAAGTATTGATTCACATAATCTGTGGCATCCGGGAAAACCATATCGAATTCTCTGGCTAATCCGACGCATAAATCAACAGGACTCTTAATCAAACCTGCTCTGTTGACTGGATCGAAAAAATGGTCACTACTAAAAAGTACTTTGAGAACTGGTTTTATTTCATAATTACTTGACCTGAAAAGATTAGCCATTGGTATAATTACATTAGCCTCTGTGGCATCATCAATCTCATAGTAGACAAAAAAACGATACAGTCTGCGGCAAATATGAAGTGCTGTTTCATTTTGTAAAAAGATCAAATTGATCAGTTCATCAGTCTCGCTAGCTCCATTTACACCTGTTTTTCCTGTAATTGTAACATTATTATAAAAAGCTGAAAATTGCTTTGGTCCGGTATCATGCCTGTTTGGATCAAATACACTAGATATTGATATCGCATTAACCGTATAGCCTGTTAAAACCCGCGCAGCAGCTTTTACGTCACCTTCAGTGTAATTTGATTTGGGCCCTTTCCCAAGTGTAAAAAGTTCCTGTAATTCCCGGGCATAGTTTTCATCAGGAGAGTTTTTATTGTTAAGGTATCCGTTTAGATATCTTAACATCGCCGGATCAATGGTTATTTCTTTTACAAAATCTTTAAAATTACCTAAAGCATATTTTCTAAGCAACATATGATGTTTGTAAACATACCTTGCATCTCCAATATCTACGGTTTCAGTAGCAAAATGATTATGCCAGAAAAGAATCATTTTTTCGTGTAATGAAGTATTCTGATTGAGCATCAGGCCAATCCACCACGATTTATAAGATATATACCGCCGACCATTAGCATTTCCGTCATAAACTGAATTTACCCAGGTTTGGCCTGGCTGAACAGTTGGATCTGTAAAGTTAGCGTCGTTGTAATTATTAACTGGAGGTGCAGGCACTGTTTCTGCATTGAGTAAAATATCCAATGCTTCAGAAAGTGATTTGCCACTTATTGCTTTAATGTTGTTTTGTTTAACTCCGAATAAAGTTCGTCTTAACAAATGAACTATTTCCTGTCTGCCGAAGGGTGGAAAATAGCTTGATAATCCCGAGTTGGTTCGAGATTTAAATGATAAATCTGTTTTATTAATAGCCTTTGAAGAAAAAAAACTGCGGCGATCCATAAAGGATATTAATTGTCTGGTTTGATATTCATGAATTTACAAAAATATTATTAATTCATTTAAAATTATTGAATTTAATATTTTGGCTAAAAATTCAATTATTAATACACCTATCTAGAGTGAGAAAAAGAAACTAATTTTTATAGTATAATTTTAAACTTTTTTTTCCTTATGATGTTCAGGATCAATATCTTGATTATTTAATTTATTTTTAAAATCCTTAAGATCTTTTTTATTTTTCAAAATCAAAAGAATGATTACAATAAGTGCGATCATTAATGCTAGTGCTATGATCAAGTAATTTATCTCCATGATTTTATAAATGATTGATTATAGTGACTTACTGCCGTGTAATCTAAATGCACCTTTATTGCAGATCAAGATAAGCATTTAAATTAAATCTGTTCAAATTCCACAGATTAAATCCATTAGTTTACAAAATGGTAATAATTTGTTTATATAAAAAGATTCAACATCTGTTTTAATGACAAACTCACAATGGCCGTTGTGATATCCTTATTTTTTACCATCAATCATTAATTACCAATGCAGAAAGTTCTAATTGAGGCTTTAGAAAATTATAATGAGTAGATTTATTACAAGATAAAAGCTCGATTTACTTTAGAATCGAAAAATAAAGTAAACAGATATGCCTAAGCGGAGTATTGTGCAAAAAATAATTCGATTTTGGAAGAAACTTGGTCCAGGATTAGTAACTGGAGCCAGCGATGATGACCCTTCAGGGATTACTACCTATTCACAGGCAGGAGCACAATTCGGACTTTCAACACTGTGGACTGCCTTAATCACTTTCCCGCTTATGGCTGCAGTACAGGAAATGTGCGCAAGGATTGGGATGGTTACTTCTAAGGGGCTTACAGGTACTTTAAAGGAGCATTATTCAAAGCCAATTTTGTATCTGATGTTATTATTCAGCTTTCCAGCGATTTTGATGAACATAGGTGCAAATATTGCCGGTATGGGTGCCGTTGGAAATATGTTGTTTCCATCTGTCAATGCAGGATTTTTCAGTGTTGGTTTTACTGTTATGCTGATGGGTATTTTTGTTTTTTTACCATATCGTAAGTTTGCAGCGCTATTAAAATACCTGTGTGTTGTTCTTCTTGTTTACTTGATTGTACCATTTTTATATAAACAAGATTTTCTTTCTATCCTAAAAGGAACATTTATTCCCAACATAGCGTTCACAAAGGAATTTGTCGGAATACTTGTCGCAATTTTAGGTACTACTATTTCCCCTTATCTATTTTTTTGGCAGGCAACTATGGTGTCAGAAGACAGGAACCTGAAAAGAAAAAAAATTATCGTTGATAAAATGGTTCTTGATGATCTTAAACAGGATGTTAATTTTGGCATGCTATTTTCGAACGTAATCATGTTTTTTATTATCCTGACTTCAGGAACGGTATTATTCAATGCCGGAATTAATAAAATAGATACAGTTGAACAGGCAGCGCTGTCACTTAGGCCATTAGCGGGAGATTCAGCTTATTTACTGTTTGCAATTGGTATAATTGGTACCGGATTATTGGCAATACCGGTCCTGTGCGGTTGTTTATCCTATATTGTTTCTGAAACTTTTGGCTGGGAAAAGGGGCTTAATAAAAAGTTTCATCAGGCAAAAGCATTTTATAGTATTACTATAATCTCTCTGCTACTGGGTTTATTGATGAATTATGTAGGAATTTCTCCAGTTCAGGCATTGTTATGGTCGGCAATACTTTATGGAATTACAGCACCAGTCCTGATCTTAATTATCCTAAACATAGCTAATAATAAGGAGGTAATGGGTGAGTTTAAAAATAATAACAAATCTAATTTTCTTGGTTATACCGCATTTACCTTGATGTCTGTCGCAGCATTGACTCTCATTTATCTTCAATTTTCTGGTAAATAGTATCCGAGCTTTGTACTTATTTACACCTGAATCATAATTTAAAAGGAATAATCAATGGTGAGTTATTTTGAACCAACGAGGTAAAATACTGAGTTGAAAGCAATTAGTTTTTGCTTTAAAATTTCTATTTTTCATTCAATACCATTGGTTTTACACTTTATTTTCTATTATTTAGAGAATTGAATATCTTCTTATTTTAATTTATTATAATCCTATGAATTATAAGCAGTACGCTGAAAAATACAATGACAATCTTTTAAATGATGTGATTCCTTTTTGGCTTAAGAATTCTGGCGACAAGGAATTCGGAGGCTATTTTACTTGTCTTGACAGAGAAGGAAAGGTTTTCGACACAGATAAATTTGCCTGGCTTCAATTTAGACAGGTTTGGTGTTTTAGTATGCTGTATAACCAGGTTGAACAGAAAAAAGAATGGCTTGATTTTGCAATTCAGGGTGCTGAATTCATGAAGAAGCATGGAAGGGACAAGGAGGGAAATTTTTATTTCTCGTTAACTCGTGAAGGTCAGCCTTTGATTCAACCCTATAATATTTTTTCAGATTGTTTTGCTGCAATGGCTTTTGCCCAGCTATACAGAGCTACAGGTACGGAGGAATATGCACAGCTTGCAGTTAATACCTTTAATAATATCCTCAGAAAGCGGGATGACCCGAAAGGAAAGTACAATAAAGCTTTCCCGGACACCCGTCCGCTTCAGGGTTTTTCATTACCGATGATCCTTTGTAACCTGGTTTTGGAGTTGGAACATCTTTTAGAAGCGGATCTGATTGAAAAGACAATACGTGATGGAATACATTCAGTAATGGAAGTATTTTATCAACCGGATCTTGGAATTATTCTTGAAAATGTGAATCCTGATGGTTCTTTCTCCGACTCATTTGAGGGCCGTCTAGTAAATCCGGGTCATGGTCTGGAATCTATGTGGTTCATTATGGATATTGCTGAGCGTAGAAATGATCAGGCATTAATCAAAAAAGCGGTTGATATAAGTATCAATATTCTTGAATATGGATGGGATAAGGAATATGAAGGTATTTTATACTTTATGGATGTGAAAGGCTATCCACCACAGCAGCTTGAATGGGATCAGAAACTCTGGTGGGTACATATGGAAACTTTGATTACCCTGCTCAAAGGATACTATCATACCAGTGATCAGCGTTGCTGGGATTGGTTTGAAAAGGTACATCAGTATACCTGGAGTCACTTTCCCGATGCCAATAGGGGTGAATGGTATGGTTATCTGAACCGTAGAGGTGAAGTATTACTTCCCTTAAAGGGCGGTAAATGGAAAGGATGTTTTCATGTTCCCAGAGGTTTATATCAGTGCTGGAAAACACTGGAGAAGATTGACGCAAAGTATTCTAAATAACAACTTTTTAGGCTTAAAGCCGAAAGCATAATGCTCAAAAAACTTAATAGATTATGGCAAATATACCTTTACATAACAGTGTAGTTTCCGATCAGGAGAATTCGGGCCAGAATTACATGCCTGCCCTTATTTCGCTGGCAGTTTTGTACTTCATGAATGGATTTATAACCTGTTTAAATGATACCCTTGTCCCGTTTTTTAAAGAGGGCTTTACACTCAGTTATGCCGATTCATCACTTGTACAGTTTTATTTTTTCCTTACTTACGGACTCATGTCTTTCCCTGCAGGTATGATTGTCGAAAAAATCGGGTATAAAAACGGGATGGTGCTTGGATTTGCAATTGCTGCTATCGGAGCATTATTATTTTATCCTGCTGCAGATATGCATCTTTATTATTTATTTCTGGCTGCCTTATTTGTCTTAGCAATAGGAATTGTGGTTTTACAGGTCGCTTCTAACCCGTATATTACGGCTTTAGGTCCGGCGAAAACTGCATCTTCAAGATTGACACTGATTCAGGCGGTAGGGTCAATCGGGACAACAGTGGCGCCAATTTTCGGTGCGCATTACATATTATCTAAACTCCAGGAATCTGATACATCTAGTGATGCTGTAAAATACCCTTATCTTGGTATTGCTGCTTTGCTGATAGCCATTGCTTTGGTAGTTTACAATTTAAAACTCCCCAAGATCAGTACTGGTTCAGGTAGTTTACAGGCAAATCCCCAAGAAAGATTAAGTATCTTTTCTTTCCGTAACCTGAACTACGGATCGTGGGCAATATTTGCTTATGTAGGTGCTGAAGTATCTATCGGAACATTTCTGACAAATTATATTGCCGATACCCTGAGTGTAAGTGTTGAGGATGCTAATGCATATGTTTCTTACTATTGGGGAGGAATGTTTGTAGGCCGCTTGCTTGGTTCCTACTTGCTTAAAACAATAAAACCTTCATTTATTCTAACCCTATGTGCTGCTGCTGCAATTCTTCTGATCGTTCTTTCAGTAAGCACTTCAGGAACATTCGCTATCTGGTCGATGATAGGAGTAGGTCTCTTTAACTCTGTGATGTTTGCAATTATCTTCTCACTTTCTGTGCAAGGTTTAGGTAATTATACAACTAAGGCTTCAGGTATTTTATCAACAGCGATTGTAGGCGGTGCGATTGTTTCTTTTTCCCAAGGTTATGTTAAAGATCATTCAACATGGGCAGTGGCATTTATGATTCCTGTTCTTTGCTATTTATATATCGTATTTTTTGGGGTTAACGGCTATAAATCAAAAGCTGAAATGTTATGAAAAGAAGAAATTTTATAGGTCTTACCGGACTTGGGGCAACAGGATTGGCATCAGGAGCACTTTCGGCCTTTCCGACAGATGTATTTGCTTCGAATTTACAAAAAGACTTAAATGCGTCTGAACTTAGTGCAACTTTGGTGATTGCCGGAGGTGGTATAGGAGGGTTTGCAGCTGCACTATCAGCTTTGCGTAACGGATTGGACGTGATTATGACCGAAGAAACCGATTGGATTGGGGGTCAACTTACCTCTCAGGGAGTACCTCCCGATGAGCATACCTGGATTGAAACACATGGAGCACCACAATCTTACCGTGATTATAGAAATGCTGTCAGGGATTATTATAAAAGGAATTATCCAATAAATGTGGAGGCAAAGTCGAGGCAATACCTGAATCCAGGTAATGCTGTAGTTTCAGCACTTTGTCACGAGCCAAGGGTTTCGCTTGCTGTTTTACAAGACATGCTGGCACCATACATCAGTTCGGGTAAACTAACTTTACTCGTTGAGCATAAGGTGCGCTCTGCAGAATATTCGGGTAATAGAGTGAAGGCTTTAAGGGTTCAGAGCCTTAGATCAGGGCGAACATATGTACTTAATGGAACTTATTTTGTAGATGCAACCGAAACAGGTGAATTGCTTCCATTGACGGGTACTGAATTTGTGATGGGAACAGAATCACGAAATGAAACCCGCGAAATTCATGCCCCATTGAAGGCTGACCCGGATAACCATCAGGCTTTTACAGTTTGTTTTGCAATGGATTATATTCCCGGTTCTAACAATGTGGCTGAAAAACCTTCTGAATATGATTTTTGGAGAAATCTGGTTCCGAAAATGAGTCCGGCATGGTCGGGAAAATTACTTGATTTGAATTATTCAAATCCCAAAACACTTGAGAAGAAAGCACTTGGATTTAATCCGGATGGAAGTCCGACCCCTCCAAACCTTAATCTATGGAATTACCGACGTATTCTGGCAAAGGATAACTTCATGCCAGCAGCATTCAAGGGAGATATTTGTACAGTAAACTGGCCTCAAAACGATTATACTTTAGGCAATCTGGTTGGAGTAACACAAAAAGAATTTGATCATCATGTGAGTCGTGCTAAACAGCTGAGTCTGTCATTATTTCACTGGTTACAAACAGAAGCTCCTCGTCCGGATGGAAAACAGGGATGGCCCGGACTTCGTTTAAGAAAGGATATCATGGGGACTGAAGATGGAATGGCTAAGTATCCGTATATCCGTGAATCAAGGCGTATAAAAGCATTGTTTACCGTTTTGGAAGAACATGTTGGTCAGGATAACCGGATTCAGGTAGCAGGAGCTGTAGCGGGGAAAAAAGCGGCAGATTTCTATGATAGTATAGGAATTGGATATTATCATATTGATCTTCATCCAAGTAGTCGCGGAGATAATTACATAGATTTTGCCTCATTGCCATTTCAGATTCCATTGGGATCTTTGTTACCTGTAAGGATGGAAAATCTTT
>JBIIRT010000213.1:0-2802 GCA_044341405.1 Daejeonella sp.
AAGTAGCAAAATGCCGCCGCTGCACCTGATGCTATAAAAGTTAATGCTTTGGCCTGGACTGTGCATGCCGCACCAGCTGAGGCGGAGGAAAAAAGTTAACGTAGATTTTGTGCTTAGGCCTAAGCTTATGATCAGTCTGGTTGGTTTAGGTAAAATTTTGCAGATTTCAAGACAGTGAAACTATAAAAACGATTCTAAACTTAAAGTGGGGCTTGCTTTGTATCGGACTCTTAAAAACACACTTCTTGCGATGTAAATGGTCATTTTATCTGAAATTTTATTTTAACCGGACAACAGTGATCAGGCAGTCAGCTGATTAACAAAATAAGTAGCAATATCCGGATAATATATAATTGTGAATAATATTCCCGTCAGTGCCCCATAAAAGTGAGCATCATGGTTGATTGCATCTCTTGAATTGCGAGACGCATAAACACAATATCCAAGAAAAAGAAAGCCATACAATACTGCTGGAATTGGGATTGGAATAGGGAAAATTATCATTTTATTCATAGGATAGAACAAAATATAACTAAAAAGTACAGCACAAACGGCGCCTGAGGCGCCAAGACTGTTGTACCAGAAATGCTCTTTATGCTTAAAAATAGAGCTAATGTCACTCAAAATAATACTGACAATATACAATACTCCAAATTGGACATGACCCCAGCTACTGAGTGAAACAAAAGTTTTTTCAAGTGTGAAAGCGAAAAAGTAATAGGATAACATATTCACTAGAAGATGCGGCCAGTCTTTATGTATGAGTCCGCTAGTAATCATACTATAAAGTCGGCGACCACGGCTTACACTGTAAGGATGAAGCATAAATTTTCCATAAACCTCTGCGTTAGAAAATGCATAAATACTGGTAACGATTGTGAAAATAAAAATGATCGTTGCAACAGGGGTATCGTTTATATAGGTCTCCATTTATTTAAATTGAATTTTAGCAGGACTTGTTAAACGACCTACCGGGTATCTCATGTGTGTTTTTTCGTAATATTTTGAATTCCTGTAAACCCAATCTAATTGTAATTTTGGATTTTGCAGCAATGCCGGATTCTTTTTCTTTTCTTCTTCAAGTCTCTGCAGCATTTCAGAATCATCTTTTATTAATCGGGCTGCTTCATCTTCAAAAACATAATCTGAGTAATGTTCCTTCTGACCTAATATTGAGTCAAAGAAATTCCAACTAAAAAATGAATCAACGCCTTGTGGTTCAAGAGTTTCGATAATATATCTATTCTGTGGCTGATCAGTAAATATGACAAAATCACCCTCGTAATACTTCACCTTCTGGTTCTCAGCCCTGAGTTTGACTTGAGAATGAAGATAATGACCCTCATAGGGCTTATTAACAGTTTTATAATCTTCAATATAATACATTTCCAGTTCAATCTGGGTATCTGCAGCAAGGGAGTTCATCTGAACACCATTTAATCGCATCAAATCAATTACTCGTTGCCAAGATTGCGGAATTATATATGCAAGCGGTTTTTTGACTATTACTGATGGTAAATAATTATCAAAAACCCGGATATCCTTTTCATAAGGCTCATTCCGGTCATAAAAAAGTCTGGGTAAGCCACTAAGCTCACTTGCTTTATATTTAGCTTTATAACCTTTAAACGTCAGGATAGAGAAATTTTTATCATCCAGTATCCATTGGAGAGGGAAAACAACCTGAGTGCTAACTTCCGTATCAGCCATTAGCTTATTTTTAGCAATTAAATCTGCATCACGCTCTACAATTTCGATTACATGCTCCATAAACTTATAAGTGCCCTCCACTCGCTGATGATAGGGCTTGAGCATATGCGTTTCGGGCATGAACCCAATAGTATTATGCAAGGCTGCATATCCGGTAGAGTACCGCGCAGTCTCCAAAAATCCTGTAATTCCTGAATCTGGAGTTTCTTCAATGCTATTAACATAAGGCGTCATCTCGAAGTTAGAAGCCTTCATTTTCTTGTAAAGGTCAGGAAGCATCTGCTTAGTCAAATAGTTGGACAGTATTGGATTCAGCTTATCCTTCTGAGGTGCAATAAGGGTCATTACATATTGATAATCGGCTCCATTACTCGTATGATTATCAATAAATACATCGGGCTTCCAAGTATTGAAAATCTCCTGAAAGGCCTTTGAATTTCTGGAATCTCCTTTGATAAAATCCCTGT
This sequence comes from Daejeonella sp., assembly GCA_044341405.1. Lineage (GTDB taxonomy): Bacteria > Bacteroidota > Bacteroidia > Sphingobacteriales > Sphingobacteriaceae > Daejeonella. Next base: position 2,178 of record JBIIRT010000213.1, read on the forward strand.
TAAGGTCAAGATTCTGATAATTTCCTCTGAAACCATAAGATTCTGGACCATTCTGATTAACCCTAGAGCGACCTCTATTGAGCATTCCATCAACATTATAGACTGGAATTATACAGATTACCACATTTCCGGGAATTGAATTTCTTTCCAGCAAATCTCGTACAAGCATCATACTTGCGTCTATCCCTTCAGGTTCTCCAGGATGAATCCCATTATTAATTAATAAAATTCTTTTGTTTTGTTTTCTAATTTCGATGGGATCAAAAATTTTATCCCTAGAGAGAACAATCAGGTTAATAGGCTTTCCGATATCGCTTTTGCCACCATCAAATATCTGCAACTGCTCATACTTTTTGTCAAGAACCTGATAAAAACCAATCATTTCCTGGTAAGTGGCAGTTAATTCCCTGTTTTTTTCAAAAGGACTTATCTGTGCATTTACTATAAGAAAATCACTAAAAAAGATCAATAATAGACAGAATCTCCTAATCATACCTAATTGACAAATATAGGATCAATGCTCAAGCTTATTGATAAGTTCGGCAAGATTCCTGTCCTTTTCTGTAATTTTATTACCGGCATCATGAGAGCTTAACATAATAATTACTTTGTTGTATGAATTAGA
>JBIIRT010000104.1:0-9305 GCA_044341405.1 Daejeonella sp.
GATGTATGCTCAAATGCATTAAAAATTAGACTATTTACGGGGTATATTATTTTTTGTTGTTTCTGTTCAGATTGCAGAAAAGAGCGAAGTTTTTTCATGTATTCTTTCTCAAATTCTTCTTCCAAAATTACTTTCCAGCTTTCTTCCAGTTTTAAAGACATAATTTCTCAGATAGATATTGGTTAAACGCTCAAATAAACGGATATTAGCAACAAATTTAAGAGATAACAAGACAATGCCTAATTTCATCAGATTGATAATTGCAGCTATAGTATTGGGTGCATCAATAACATTAATGGTTTTTGGTTTTTGGGGATGGGGAGTTCCTTTGGTTTTTCTTTCCATTCTTGTAGCGGTAACCTATTTTTATCATGAAAAAATGTTGATTGCTCAGTATTTTCTACGTAAAGATGATATGGATAAAGCAGGAGAGTGGCTCAAAGGGATTTCGAATTATGAAACTCAGCTATTCAAAGGTCAGCATGGATATTATAATTTATTAATCGGACTGATTGAATCACGTAAAGCGCCCCTTCAATCTGAGAAGTATTTCAAAAGAGCTATAAGTTTGGGCATGACTATGGATCATAACATTGCATTAGCCAAATTAAGTCTGGCAGGTATTGCAATGGCAAAAAGAAATAAGCGCGAAGCTACTATTTATCTGCAGGAGGCAAAAAAGGCTGATAAGAATAAATTGCTTGCTGAGCAGATAAAAATGATGAAAGATCAGATGGGACAAATGGATCGTACGGTACAGCAAAGAAATTACCGACAGTCCTTTTAAATTTTTATTTGTCTCTTAAGTTGTCAAAACGGATTGAGAAGTCGGTACAGCAAAGCGGACTTCCTACAAACTCGTTCTCATCATATCTCTTTTTCGAACTGAAGAAGTATTGCTCTGATTGAATCCGTTTTAAAAGTTGATGAATGAAAGATAAATCATAATCTTCTTTGTTCAACTTGATCAGGTATTCTTGTTCAGTTATTTCCAGACTTGAATTTTTCATGTTGATAGTTTCAAATGTTGAACATCAAAAATAACAAAGGCCTATTTGCAATCACCAAATAGGCCTTTATGTTTTTGTTATCATTGTGTTAACTAAACCATTCCATCACAGACTCTTTTGAAGGCATCACAATTTCCAGCTTCATTTTTTTACGCATTCCGCCCAGATCGTTGAATACCTTATTAGGATTACCAGCTTTTAGTTCTTCAACACTTTTAAAGCCCATATTATTTAATACAGGAATCCATTCTGCGGGTATTCCAATTGCTATAAAATCATCAGCTGATGCTATTTTAATTTTTTTCTCAGGTCTCATCTGAGGAAAGAATAAAACTTCCTGTATCGTACTTTGGTTGGTCATTAGCATAACCAATCGATCAATTCCTATCCCAAGTCCGGATGTAGGCGGCATGCCATACTCCAAGGCTCTCAAAAAATCATCATCCATAGCCATTGCCTCTTCATCACCTCGTCCTGCAAGTAAAAGCTGATCTTCTAAGCGCTCGCGCTGATCAATTGGATCATTCAATTCTGTATAGGCATTAGCAATCTCCTTGCCCATTACAAATAGCTCAAAGCGCTCAACTAAACCTGCTTTACTACGGTGTTTTTTGGCAAGCGGAGTCATTTCAATAGGGTAATCTGTAATGTAGGTTGGCTGGATCAAAAATTCTTCAACCTTTTCGCTAAAGATCTCATCGATCAGTTTTCCCCGACCCATGCTTGCATCAATTTCAATATTCAGATTTTTACAGGTATGGCGTAATTCTTCCTCATTCATATTTGAAACATCGATACCGGTAAACTTTTCAATAGACTCATACATGGAAAGCTTTTCATAAGGACCGGTAAAGTCAATTTCATGCTCTGCAACCTTTACTGTTGATTTCCCATGTACGGCAAGTGCTACCTTTTCAAGACATTCTTCAACCATGGCCATCATCCAGATATAATCCTTATAGGCAACATAGATTTCCATTGATGTGAATTCCGGGTTATGGGTGCGGTCCATTCCTTCATTTCTGAACATTTTACCAAACTCATAAACGCCATCAAAACCCGCAACAATAAGTCTTTTAAGATACAATTCATTTGCAATCCGTAGATAAAGCGGCATATCCAATGTATTGTGATGAGTATTAAACGGACGGGCAGCGGCACCACCATGTATTGGCTGCAGGATTGGAGTCTCAACTTCCATCCATCCATGATCATCAAAATAAGACCGCATGGTGTTGATCACTTTTGACCTTTTGATAAAAATCTGCTTAAAATCCGGATTAACCGTCAGGTCTACATATCGTTGTCTGTAACGCATTTCCGGATCTGTAAACCCATCATAGATATTTCCATCATCATCACGCTTTACAATTGGAAGTGGCTTTAATGATTTGGACAGAAGCTTCATTTCACTTACATGAATAGAAATTTCCCCAGTTTTGGTTGTAAAAACATAGCCGCTGATACCCACGAAATCTCCAATATCAAGTAGCTTTTTAAATACGGTATTGTACAGTGTTTTATCTTCTCCCGGACAGATCTCATCGCGGTTGATATAAGCCTGAATCCTGCCCGTAGAATCTTGTAACTCGGCAAAGGAAGCACTGCCCATTATTCTTCGGCTCATAATACGGCCGGCAAAACGAATGTTCTTATAAGAGGTCTTATCCCGCTCGTAATTGTTTATGATATCCAGTGCATTGACATTTACTTCAAACGCTTCCGGTGGGTACGGGTCAATGCCCAGTTTACGTAGCTCTGCCAGGGCTTCCCGGCGTAAAATCTCCAGTTCAGATAATCCGTTGCTCATTAATTTAAAATTTCTGCAAAAATAAGATTTTCAGCGCAATAATGCGAAGGAAGCTTGTCTTCAGGAAAACAAAGTCAAAAGAGCTGAGCTTTTCCAATTAAAATTTAATTGTCCTTTAGCTTTAAGCTTTTAGCTTTCGGCTTTTAGCTTTAAGCTTAATCCGCTTCCGTATCCTGCAAATACATCTCATTGATATCCTCAGAATATTTTTTCTCAATTACTTTTCGTTTAGCTTTCAAGGTTGGGGTAATTTCACCCTCTTCAATACTAAACGGATTTCGTTTCACAAGGAACGACTTCATTCTTTCGAATTTGGCTAACTCAGATGAATACTTTCGAATATCCTCATTCAGCCAGTCCAGAATTTTCTGATCCCGTATAAAGGAATCCTTTTCCTGAAAATATTCTTCATTCAGCTGGAAGGTTTCCTGTAATACTTCTTTCGAAGGGACTAAAATGGCAGTAACGTATTCACGTTTATCCCCAATCAGGAAAATCTGTTCAATTTTAGAGCTTTTTAGGTAAGTATTTTCGACAGGGGTCGGATAGATATTTTTACCATAGGCATTCACCAGCATGTTTTTGATCCTGTCTGTTATCTGCAAATTACCCTTGTAATAACGGCCAATATCCCCGGTATGAAACCAGCCATCCTGATCAATTACTTCTGCGGTTTCTACTGGTTTATTCCAGTAGCCCTTCATTACACAATGCCCTCTAACAATAATTTCACCTTCAGGGCATTCAAAATTTTCATTAAAGGTATGGTGTGTTTGAATTGTCAATATCTTTTTACTATCCACATCCTGTATCGCCACTTCAATTCCTGGAATAATTCGGCCAACAGTTCCATATACCTGACGGTGATATTCTGTCACAGACATAACAGGAGACGTTTCTGTAAGTCCGAAGCCCTCCAAAATCTTTATTCCCAGATTCCCGAAAAACTCTCCAACATTTTTTGGCAATGCCGCTCCACCTGAAAGCATGAACTTTAAACGGCCACCAGTTTTTTCTTTTATTTTACTAAAAACCAGTTTTTCAGCAACGGCCTTCTTCATACTCAAAATTGGTCCAGGTGTTTTACCTGCTTCCTGTATTTCCCGATAGGTTTTACCGGTCTCAATTGACCAAAGGAAAATTTTAGATTTTAGTCCGCCTGCTGAAGTCCCATTCTTCATCGCTTTATCGTGAATTCGTTCCAATAATCTTGGAACGCAACTCATGATCGTTGGCTTGACTTCTGCCATGTTTTTTGCCAGTAATTCAAGACTTTGAGCAAAAGCGATTTTACTTCCTACAGCACAACATACATGATACGTTGCTGTACGCTCGAAAACATGGGATAGAGGTAGAAAAGATAAAAATAAATCAGTCTCATTAATCACCGGAATCTGCTCTAAACAAACCTTTACATTCTGTACGAAGTTAGAATGAGTAAGCATTACGCCTTTAGGAACTCCTGTTGTACCTGAAGTGTAGATCAGTGAGGTAAGATCCCCTGGTAGAATTGCAGCTCTGGCTTCTTCAATCTTTTTTCTTTGCAGTTCTATGGCACTTTTTCCTTCCTCAATCAGGTTATTCAGACTGATAACTCCGGCATTTAAGCCATTTTCGGGAAGATATTTCCCATAATCATCAAATACCGGAATTATGCGCTGTAATTCAGGACAATTATTGGCAATTTTAATTAGTTTACGGAGCAGAAAGGGGTTTCCTACGAGGATAGTTTTAGCAGAAGAATCATTCAATATATATTCAATTTCTGTTTCAGAAAGGGTGGGATAGACTGACACATTCACTGCACCAATTTGCTGAACACCCTGATCATATAATACCCAGTCTACCGAATTCTCAATAATCAGAGCAAGACGATCACCTTTGTTGATACCAATCTCAAGAAAGTAGGCAGAAATAGCATCAGCAGTATCTAAAACCTGTTTGTAACTAATCTCTACCCAGTCCTCTTTAACCTTATGCATTAAAAAGGTTGTGTTCTCATTGTGAACATACCCGACCACATTTCGAAGTAGATCAGGAACTGTGGTTGACTCTGTGATTGGATTCATTTTAAGCATCTTGGAAATTTTTTAATTAACAAGTATAGCAGATTAGCAGTAAAAATGCAAAAGGCCCTTAAAAGGGCCTTTTGCATTGAAATACAATATGTTAGGAATTAATGGATCCTGAAATTTATAATTAAACTGAAAAGCTTTCCCCGCAACCGCAGGTTCTTGATGCATTTGGATTATGAAAATTGAATCCTTTGCCATTTAATCCGTCTGAAAAATCAAGTTCAGTACCTGCCAGATAAAGAAAAGATTTCATATCCAATGCTAAACGAATACCCTGATCTTCAAAGAATTGATCACCTGGCTTTTCTTCATTGTCGAAGTCCATTTTGTAAGATAAACCCGAACAACCTCCTCCCTGAACAGAAACACGAAGAAAATAGCCTGCATCGAGGCCATTCTCTTGCATAAGTTCTTCAACTTTGCTCTTAGCTTTATCTGTAACTGTTACCATTTAATTCCTCTAAAATTCTCAATAACCCTTGTGCGGGTTTTTTGTGTTTAGTGATGAGACTTAGCAGATTCTAATGCTTCCATTCCGTTTTTAACACGGTAATCATTGATTGCTGCTTTAATAGCATCCTCTGCCAAAACAGAACAATGAATTTTTACCGGTGGAAGAGCAAGTTCTTCAACAATATCCATGTTGTCAATCTTCATTGCATCATCAATAGATTTTCCTTTCAACCATTCAGTAGCAAGGGAAGAAGACGCAATTGCCGATCCGCAACCGAAGGTTTTGAATTTAGCATCGGTAATCATATGCTTATCGTCAACCTCAATCTGAAGACGCATTACGTCGCCGCATTCAGGTGCACCAACCAATCCTGTTCCTACCTTAGAACTACTTTTATCAAGCGTACCAACGTTACGTGGGTGGGTATAATGATCAATTACTTTTTCTGAGTATGCCATAGTTTCTATTTTTTTGTAATATCTGTTATTTGCTATCTGTTATCTGTTACCTGTTGTCTGTTACCTGTATAGTTCATACTTAAAACTTATAACCTACAACTTACAACTCTTTAGTGTTCTGCCCACTCAATCTTGTCCAAGTCAATTCCTTCCTTAAACATTTCCCATAGAGGTGAAAGGTCACGTAGGTGATTAACCGCGTGTTTGGTTTGTTTAATTGCAAAATCTACCTCTTCTTCTGTAGTGAAACGACCCAGTCCGAATCGTATCGAAGAATGAGCCAGATCATCCGATAAGCCCAGACTTTTTAATACATAGGAAGGCTCGAGAGAAGCTGAAGTACAAGCCGATCCTGAAGAAACAGCCAGATCTTTCATTGCCATCATTAAACCTTCACCCTCAACATATTTGAAAGATATATTAGCCACATGAGGTAAACGATGTTCTACATTTCCATTTACATAGCTTTCTTCAAGCTCGGTAAGTGAAGCCTGTAATTTATCGCGAAGTTTTGATAATCGTTTTGCATCCTCGCCCATTTCCAGACGACATAGCTCGCATGCCTTTCCGAGTCCGACGATTCCTGGTACATTTAAAGTTCCGGAACGCATTCCCCGCTCATGACCACCGCCATCCATTTGCGCAGTTACTTTAACCCTCGGATTTTTACGACGAACATATAATGCTCCAACACCTTTCGGTCCGTACATTTTATGTGCAGTGAAAGCCATTAGATCTATTCCATCAGCATTGACATCTACGGGAATTTTACCAACAGTCTGTGTTGAGTCAGACATGTACAATGCTCCATATTTGTGAGCGATTGCAGAAATCTCCTTAATAGGCTGTATAACTCCGATTTCATTATTGGCATGCATGATCGAAACAAGTATTGTTTTCTCAGTCATTGCTGCTTCCAGCTCCGCCAGGTCAATTAAACCATCTGATTTTACGGGAAGGTAAGTAACAGAACCACCCAATTTTTCGATGTGCTTACAGGCGTCTAAAACAGCCTTATGTTCTGTAACACAGGTAATGATATGATCACCCTTTTCCTTGTACATCTCAAAAACACCTTTTATAGCAAGGTTATCAGATTCAGTTGCGCCTGAAGTGAAAATAATTTCTTTTTCATTCGCTCCAATCAGCTTTGCAACCTGCTCACGTGCGTAGTCAACACCCTCTTCAGCAGCCCATCCAAATGCATGATTCCTGCTTGCGGCATTGCCAAATTTAGCATTGAAGTATGGTAGCATCGCTTCAAGAACCCTTGGATCCATTGGAGTTGTTGCATTGTTATCTAAATATATCGGCAAATTCATTTTTATTCTTTTTTATTCAACGCAAAGATAAGCAAATATTTTCTGCTTAATTAGAAATTCAATCTATGTAAGTATAGATAAAATCGTCATTTTTATGCCATAAATTTGAATCATGGACAAAATTGAACATATCGGAATTGCAGTCAGGTCTTTAAATGAAGCGCGCCCGCTTTATGAAACTTTATTAGGCTGCAAAAGCTATAAAACCGAAGAAGTCAGTTCTGAAAATGTAATTACTGAATTTTTTAAAATTGGCGATAGCAAAATCGAATTACTCGAAGCCAGTTCAACTGAAAGTGCTATTGCAGGTTTTATCGAAAAAAGGGGGGAAGGGGTTCACCATATTGCTTTTGCAGTTGAAAATATTGTGGAAGAAATGGCTCGGCTAAAGGCCGAAGGGTTCGAGTTATTAAATGAAGTTCCCAAAAAGGGAGCAGATAATAAGCTCGTCTGTTTCATTCATCCAAAATCTGCCCATGGGGTGCTAATCGAACTTTGCCAGGAGATCAAATAAGCTGTTTTGAATTTTATGGATAGGTATCCCCCTTTGGTCGGTGTTCTCACAGAACCATAAGTGCTTGACATGACGTGGTTGGTGATCCAACTACAGGGAAATGACTTTGGAAACCAATACCTGCGTCTTATAGCTCAGTTCAGTCCTTTCCTCCGGGGTAGTTAGGGCATCTAATCCCCTTTGGTCGGTGTTATCACCGTACCAAGCACGATCATATCATTGATAACACCAAGCACAGGTGAAGTGGTCGGTGATAACACCAACCACAGGGAATAGCCCTAAGCTACCTCCTCCGGCAAAGTTTAGTTTACCTGGGGCTGTGTTTCATCGTGACGGACAGCCCGAAGTTGCTGTGCGCATTTCATGTGGTAAATTAAGAAGCACACGCGACACGCGTGCGCTAGCGGGGGTTCCGAACTTCGATTCCAGCGAAGGCTGGAATCTCCTGTTCCCCAAAAAACCTTGTCATTCCAGCGAAAGCTGGAACCTCATTCTGTTGCTGTTGCTTGTACAGGTGCGCGTGTGCCTCGCGTTCCAACAAATAGAATAAGAAGCAAACGTTACACGCCTTCGCTAGCAGAGACAGCCCTGCAAAAGGACCACTATCCTTTTGAAACAAACCCGAGTGGCGGCTGTAGCTTTTTGCCAGACAGATTTTTATATTTCAGCAGTATTTTCAGGCAAAAACTACTGCAGAACACGGGGCTAGCGAGGCCGAAGAATTACAGACCCTGCTTTCCAAGCCCAAAAACTTTTAATCCTAACCAGGCACACCAAGATTCCCCTCCACCGTACCAAGCACGATCATATCATTGATAACACCAAGCACAGGTGAAGTGGTCGGTGATAACACCAACCACAGGGAAAATACTCCTTAATTAAGCTTAAAGTAGCCATCATTCCTCTTTTCTTCAGAATATTTACAATTAACCTTTTAAGTAAAAATATTTTTTTCTATATTTGCACCTCTTAAAAAGTATTGAAGATGAAAGCTGAATTGCATCCCAAAAATTATAGATTAGTTGTGTTCAAGGACATGTCTAATGAATATTCTTTCTTAACTAAATCATGTATTGATACCAAAGAAAGCATCAAATGGGAAGATGGTAATGAATATCCACTGGTAAAATTGGAGATATCTCATACCTCTCACCCTTTCTACACCGGTAAAATGAAATTGGTTGATACCGCAGGTCGTATCGATAAGTTCCGTTCACGTTACGAAAAGAAATAATTAGGTATTTGATAATATTTTAAGTCCCGGCCCATAAGGTCGGGACTTTTTTTATTTTTGTTCAATGAGTGTAATCCTTTTTGATGATCAGTTTCGAAGTAATTTGCTTCCCTTGGTCTATACCAGGCCTGTTTCTGAGCTTAGGGTAGGAATTCTGACTATTGCCGACAAATGGAGGAAATACCTTAACACTGATCTGGCTTACCTAACTGAAAGTTATCTCCAGGAGAAATACCCGCTGCAATACTTTCCAAATAATCTTTTTATTAATGCCGCTATTTGTCCGGATGAAGAGCTGATCAGTACCCTAGATACGCTCAAAGATGGAGATGCGCTTAGTTCCAATCAATTGCTTATTGCAGTCCGTTTATCTGAAGCAGATGCCCGGGAATTCAGTCCCCTGCACACCGATAAGTTCAAGCCAATTG
>JBIIRT010000105.1:0-9299 GCA_044341405.1 Daejeonella sp.
ACTGATCATTAACTATTAGTCGCATGGCAATTTTAATTACTGCAGCATCTTTCTCTTTAGCTTATAAACTTGAAAGACTGTTGAATGAATCTGAAGTCTATTTTGCTGATCAAATTAAAATGCCTGCAATTCCTGGCAAAAAATTTATTCAATTACCCGATGCTTCATCAGCAATTTTTATAAGTGAACTTTTGAAATTATGCCTTGAAAATAATATAATATCTATTTATCCTTTAAAAAAATCAGAGATCAAAGAATTATTAAATGCAGATCAACTGTTTAAAGAATACGACATTAATATTATTTTTTCGAAAGAATGGATCTTGCAAAGTTGATTAAATGATTGCGAGTGTAATTGGACTATTTTTTTATTTCTAATGATCGCGATTTTTTTACGATGTTATCATATATAATGCGTACTTGTGATTATAAAATGTAACATATTGTACCTAAACCAATTAAGAAGAGTGCTATTTTTGTTTTCAGAGAAAATATATGTTAAAGTATAAAGATCTTGATAAGTGTATTAAAGCCTTTGTTTTTGAATTGGATAACGTAATCTATCCCGAAAAGGATTATTTGCTCCAGGTTTATTATCTATTTGCAAATTTTATTGAGTTTGCTGAGGGGTTTCCAAATTCCAAAAATCTCACAGAATTCTTTAAAGCTGCATACCTTCATCATGGCGAAAAGGATATTTTTGATAGGGCAAAAGGAGCATTTGGTATAGATGAGAAGTATCGTGATAACTTTGACAGACTCCATCATTCTGCTATACTCCCATTAAAACTATTAATTTATCCAAAAATTTTGGAATTGATGCAGGAAATTGTTGTTGATCGAAAACAGTTATTTTTGATTACAAATGGTAAGCCTGAGGTTCAGTTGAATAAAATTAGACAGATAGAGTGGAATGGTCTTGAGAATTATTTGAGAGTATTTTATGCTTCAGAAATAAACCTGAAACCCAATCCTGACGTATTGTCGTATATTATAAATAACTATCAGCTTACTACAAAAGATTTCATGATTATTGGCACATCAGAAATTGATCAGGAGTTTGCAGTGTCTACCGGTGTTGATTTTTTGGCCGTTAAGGAATTTCTTTAATTTATACTAAATTTGATTTACCAATTGTAATTTGTTTTAAACTTGCCAAAATAAATGTTGAATAAAATGAATCTAAAATCTTTTAATAAAATATTAATAACCTCACTGAGTTTATTAATCTTGTCTTCTTCCTGTAAAAAAGAACCAAAAGCCATTGTTGCCCCAACGCCAACAACTCCAACACCACCTCCAGTTGCCACAAGGGCAGATCTGACAAAAGATTCTATTTTTTTATATGCGAAGGAAACCTATTATTGGAATGAAGGTATGCCAACTTTTGCATCCTTTAATCCAAGGTCTTTCTCAAGTAATCAAGCTATTTTGAGTGCTATAATTGCCTTGCCCGGACCAAATAAGCCAACGGATAAATATTCCTTTCTGGATAATGGATCTGTTTCTTCTTCTCTGGGTGGTGTTAGCGGAGATTTTGGATTTTCTGTCTTTTATAACGGATCGGCTTCAAGTGATTTGCGAGTTAAATTTGTCTCTCCAAATTCACCAGCTTCTACTAAAGATCTAAAGAGGGGTTATCGTATTACAAAATTGAATGGCAGAACAGAACTGAGTTCAGCAGTTAGCGCTAATGTGGAGTTTGTTAGCTCTGCAGTTTTTGGTTCTGCTGCTTCAGTATCAATGACCGTCTTAAAACCAGACGGTAGTTCTGAAGATATGACAATCGCTCGTGCATCCTATGCAAATGATCCTATATTCATGACCAAAATAATTAATGTAGGTTCTAAAAAGGTAGGATATATTGTTTACAACAGTTTCACAATTAATTCAAGAGATGCTCTGACAACAGAAATTGGAAAATTTCAGGCTGCGGGTGCAAGTGAACTGATTATAGATCTTCGCTACAATGGAGGAGGATCTGTTGCTACTTCAGACGTGTTTACAAATTTAATTGCTCCAGCCGCATTTAACGGACAAGTGATGTATACTACTTACTGGACTAAAACAATGCAAGATGGCTTAGCTAAAATTTTAGCTAATCAGCCGCTCTTGGATTCTAAGGGGAAATTACAAAGCTTTACCGGTGGTGTAAATGGTAAATTTGCAACCTACGCAGACATTGATTACAGACCAACAAAAGCTGCTGGGAATGTTGAAAGTTTTGTAAAAGCGGGTAGTGCCGAATTTAAAAAAATCTACTTTTTGGTATTGAGTGGTACAGCTTCTGCCTCCGAATTAATGATTAACAGTATGAGAGGTATAATGCCCAACGATGTTAAAGTAATCGGACAGAAAACTTATGGTAAGCCTGTTGGGTTTTTTGCGATCAAAATTGATAAAATAGAGCTTTATGTTCCACAGTTTGAGACTAAAAATCAAAAAGAGGAGGGTGGTTATTATTCTGGTATAGCAGTTGATTTTACTGCTTCAGATGACGTTACCAAAGATTTTGGTGATCCTACAGAAAGATTGCTTTCAGCAGCTTTGAACTTTTCTGATAAGGGAACATTCTCAATTAGCAATATCCCTTCAAAGATTGCCAGTGTGTCTGTTATGTCTTCTTTCGAAGAACAAAGATTGAATGATGTCTTCGATAAGAATGAATTTAAGGGAATGATTGATGATAAATTAAAATTTAGAAAACAATAATAGCCATTTGGCTAAAGTCAATTGAACATATTTTTTTGATTTGATAAAATAAATAGGCATGGTATTTGTAAATGATAACATCTACATTAAAACTATTCAATATTTATAAAATGAATTTAAAACTAGGCGATTTAGCCCCCAACTTTAATGCAAAAACCTCTCAAGGAGATATTAGTCTTTATGACTATTTAGGCGACAGTTGGGCTGTTCTCTTTTCACACCCTGCCGATTACACACCAGTTTGCACTACCGAACTCGGTAAAACAGCGTCTTTAAAAGGTGAATTCGACAAACGAAATGTAAAGGTAATTGCATTAAGTGTTGATTCTGTTGAATCACATAAGGGTTGGATTAATGATATAAACGAAACACAACATGTGGAAGTTAACTTCCCAATCATAGCTGATGAAAATCGTGAAATTGCAGAAATGTATGGTATGATGCATCCAAATGCATCGGAGACCTTTACTGTTCGATCACTTTTCATTATCGGACCTGATAAGAAGATTAAACTAATGATAACTTATCCTGCATCTACCGGAAGAAATTTTCAAGAAATTTTAAGGGTAATTGATTCCCTTCAATTGACTGCCAATTATAGTGTAGCAACTCCTGCCGACTGGAAAGAAGGTGAGGATGTGGTTGTGATTCCGGCAATTAAGACTGCTGATATTCCTGCTAAATTTCCTAAAGGATTTACAGAGATAAAGCCTTATTTAAGAATGACTCCTCAGCCGGATAAATAATTCACTTCATTTCATTCAATTTTTAGCCTTTATACAGCAGGCAGTTCAGCACAATTAACTCCTTTTTGTTATTTGTGCAAAATATGAGGTATTCATCCCCGCCATCATTAATCTTTAGTTTTTTCTTTAGATTTTCCGGACTCATTGGAAAATTACGGCATATGATGTTAGCTTTTTTAAAACTACATTCTTTTAAAAACTTACTATAGCTCCAACTGTTTTGCATGATGAATTTTCTGCCAGGAAATGAGGGATTAAATCTTTCAGATGTATACAAATGGGTATGTTGCTGAATTTTATGAACAGAGAAGTCGCGGGTAATCAATTTAAAACATCCAGCTTTTAACAAAGCAACATCAGGCAGATAAATGAAATCCATTGGATCAGAATATTCATTAAGTAAGAAATTTCTTTCTTCACTCGGCCTGAAAGAATAGGTAATGGTTTGATCAGCTCCAATTAGTACACATATAATTATTGGGTCATTACTGCAACTTTGTTTGTTTATCAAATATAGAAGTTCTTTACACTCATTTTTGATACTGACAATGTGTATGTCGCTGACTTCTTTTAGTTCCTGTATTGTAGAGTGAATATCCAGAAGGGGGGATGTTTTGATGATAAGCTCCAGATTTAAGATAATGTCAGGCTCACAATCCTTCAGTAAAAAAACCTTTTTTGAGTTTACTCTTCGGGATGGATCAACATATACAGTTCCAAATGTTTTATCATTATTTTTAAGATATTCTATTCCATCAATTTGTAGATAATTGATATTTACACCAAGGACTTTTGAATTGTATTGTGAGATTTCTGAAAGTTCTTTGTTCAATTCACAATGAGTGACATTCTTTACCTTGCTGGCAAAAAAATAAGTGTCAACACCCAAGCCACCTGTAAGATCAATGATATCATCACCTGTTAATAAATTTGATTTATAAATTGCTGTAAGTTCTGATGATGACTGCTCAATCGCTAATTTCGGGGGGTAATAGATAAATTCTGTGCGAAACCAAATAGGAAGTTTGTGCTCAGATCTTTTTTTACTATCCAGCTGCTCTACAAGTTCCCTGGGGCTAATATTTGAGAATGGACTTTTTTTCAGACTTAGGGCAAGAAAATCTGCTTTTAAATTAGCATTTATAAAGCTTTGAACGTCAATATGTAAAAGGGCCCTATTCACAGGTTATTTAATAACAAGTTGAGCAGTTTTTCCACTGAATTGCTCCATAATAATGGTTTTACCAATGCATAGTTTCTCAAGCTCTTCTTGTTTAAAATTAATTATGGTTAGTAATTCGAGCCCATCCTTTACTAAAAAAAGAAATTTATTTTCGAATACATCAGTAATTTTTTTCAACTTAAATGAATTCATATCAATGCAAACTGATAGGCTGAGCGCAGAGACTTGCATCATATTAAGTTTGACATGAACATCACTGAAGGCTTCTAATATCTCACTTAAATTCTTTTCACCCATATAGGAGAAGTCTTTAGTTGAAATAGTTAATAGAACCTGATTTTTTTTTAAAACAATAGCCTGAATATGAGTATTGTGTTTGGCATATTGGTCAATTCTGGTTCCGTTTTGTTCAGGATTTAAAAACGGTTTGACTAATAAAGCAATACTCTCATTTTGTAAGGGTTTTATTGTTTTTGGATGGATAATGTTTGCTCCATAATAAGCCAGTTCCAATGCTTCTAAATACGAAAGCTCATCATACTTTTGTGATGAACTAAATAAAGCTGGATCTGCATTCATAATACCTGGTACATCTTTCCAGACTGTAAGAGATTCAGCATGAATACAAGCTGCAAACACAGCAGCCGAATAGTCTGAACCCTCCCTTCCAAGCGTAGTGGTGAAATTCTCACTTGTTCCACCAATAAAGCCCTGAGAAACAATAGTTCCAGTTTTGTACTCTTGTTTTAATTGAAATATTGACGATTTGGTTTTATCCCAATTGATTATTCCTTCACGGTATGTATTGTCGGTATGAATATAGCTTCTGGCATCAATCCATCTATTATCGATGTTGCATTTAGTAAGGTATGCCGATATTATTTTACTTGAAACAAGTTCTCCGATCGAAACTATCTGGTCGTAATTGAAATTATAATCCGGATGTGGCTCATCTTCAAGAATCCACTCAATTTCGATGAAGGTATTTGCAACTTCATCAAATACTTGGTGATTTTGTTGCTCAAATAGCTCCAATAAAATCTGATCGTGAAATTGCTTGATTTCTCTTAGTATCAAGAACGCTTCTTCTTTGTTATTGATGTAGGCAGCGCAAAGTTTTTCAAGCGCGTCGGTAGTTTTTCCCATGGCAGAGACAATGATCAAAAGCTGATCATCGCTGTTCATATTGATTATTTCTACCAAATTTTTAATGTTTGCTGAGGTAGATACAGCAAATCCTCCAAATTTAAATACCTTCACTTATTACATTTATAAATTATTAACCTGATTTTCCGAAAGTGATACATTTATCCATCCGGAATCAAACTCAGTAATGTATTTTTTATAGAAATTAATTGCCGGTTCATTCCAATCAAGAACCTGCCAAGTTATTCCTTTAAATTTTTTTTCTTTTGCCTCCTCAATTAAGCGATCGAATATCATTTTTCCGAGGCCTTTTCCACGCATATTTTCTGTTACCAATAGATCTTCCAAATACATACGGCAACCTTTCCAGGTGGAATAGCGTATGTAGTATAGGCCAAATCCTTGAATGATTCCATCATATTCAGCTACAAAGGCTTTCCAAATGGGATTAATTCCAAATCCTGCATTTACAAATTCTTCCAAACTGACTGTAACTTCATCGGGGGCTTTTTCGTACACTGCAAGTTCATTAATCAGTTCTAAAAGCCTTATGCAGTCCTCTTTAATGGCTTCTCGTATAATTATAGACATATTAAATCTTCTTTAATCTGTTTCCAAAAATTGTACTACCTAATCTGATCATTGTACTTCCCTGCTCGATGGCCAATTTATAATCTCCAGACATACCCATAGAAATCTCCTTAAATGCAGCATTATTGCTAAAAAATGTATCCTTTAAGCCTTGAAAGAAAGTTTTTAATTCATAGAACTCTTCCTTAGTTATTTTGGGGTTATCAGTAAAAGTGGCAATACCCATAACTCCACAAATGCGTATGTTTTTTAATTCAAGATATTCTTCAGATCGAAGTAACTCAATTGCTTCTGATATATCCATGCCATATTTGGTATCTTCATCTGCAATTTCAAGTTGAAGCAAACAATCAATTACACGCCCGTATTTAAGCGCTTGTTTATTGATTTCCTTTAAAAGTTTTATGCTATCCACAGAATGTATCATACTAATAAATGGAGCGATATACTTTACTTTATTCGTTTGTAAATGTCCTATTAAATGCCATTCAATGTCTTTGGGAAGGTTTTCATGCTTTTCTGCAAGTTCTTGCACCGTGTTTTCTCCAAATATTCGCTGTCCGGCCTCATAAGCTTCAGTTATACTTTCCAAAGGCTTTGTTTTTGAGACAGCGATGAACTTTACTCCGGTATTTCCAATTTCTTTCTTTATAGTCGATATATTACTTGCAATGCTCATTAATCCGTATTTTTGATTGATTTTTTTAATTGCTAAACCTACGGGATACAATACTAAAATGCAACAGAATTATCATATCAAATATTATGGCTAAATCAGTAAAAATGAAAGTGTTTAAAATTCTGTTATTCTTAGTTACTTTAGTTTATGCTTGTGAGCCCGATAATAAACCAACGAATTTAATAGAAGAAAAAAAAATGATTCTTATCATGACAGACCTTCATATTATGGATGGTTATATGTCTACAATTATATATAGCGATACTACAAAAAGGAACACCAAGAATTTGTATGCTACAATATATAAAACCCATAATACAACTCAGAAATCATATGAGGAAAGTTTAAAATACTACAGCAGGAAACCTGCGTTGCTTGATACGATGTATAATAAGGTACAGGCCTTGATTGATGAAAAGGAACATAAGCTGCATAATGCAGAAATTATTCAACCGAACAGGATACAAAAGCAGAAATGATTTACCCTAATAATGCCGGAGAAAAACTGGGCTTTCTGGAGATTAAAGAACTAATTAAGTTGTATTGCCTGAGCTCAATGGGACGGGAATTGGTGGATAAGATTCAGGTAATGAACAATTTCGATAATATCAATAAGTTCTTACGTCAAACAAATGAGTTTAAAAATATTCTTCAGAATGACACTCCCTTAAGCATTCAAAATTTTTTCGATATCAAAAGTATGGTGGAAAAAGCTAGAATCGAAGGGACTTATCTTTCTGAAGATGAATTTTTTAAGGTGTCGGCATCTCTAACAACAGTATTCTCTATAATTCAGTATTTTTCTGATCGAGTGGGTCTCTATCCTAATCTTGAGGCACTTTTTGAACACCTTCCGATCGAGAAGACCATCATCATAAAGATTGAAAAAATCATTGATCCCAAAGGAAAAATAAAATCCAATGCTTCATCTGCATTAATGGAAATCACATCTGGAATTTCTAAAGCTGAACAGGAAGCTCGCAAGAAAATTGATCATATTTATAAGAATGCTCAAAATAATGGCTGGACAGCCGATGGAAATTTGACTATTCGGGATGGTAGGTTATGTATTCCGGTACTCGCTGAAAATAAGCGGAAATTAAAAGGTTTTATTCACGATGAATCTGCTTCCGGACAGACTGTTTATATGGAACCTGAAGAAGTTTTTCAGCTAAATAATTTATTAAGAGATCTAGAATTTGAGAAAAGAAGAGAGATTATTAAATTACTTATTGAACTTACCAATGAATTGAGGCCATATGTGCCACTATTGTTATCTTATCATGGCTTGTTGACTAAACTTGATTTTGTTCGTGCTAAGGCCTTGTTTGCGATTAGCATCGAAGCTGAAATGCCGGTATTAGTCCGTGAATCAGAGCTGAATCTGATTAATGCAAGGCATCCATTATTAATGATCAGTTTAAAAAAGGAAAATCATTCAGTTGTACCTCTGAATATTAAAATTGATGATCAAGATCGGGTTATTGTTGTATCTGGTCCGAACGCCGGTGGTAAATCTGTATGCATGAAGACCGTAGGCCTGCTCCAGATTATGGTTCAGGCAGGTTTGCTAATTCCTGCAAATGAGCATTCTAAATTGGGTATTTTTAAACAAATCTTTGCAGATATAGGTGATGACCAATCAATTGAAAGTGATTTGAGCACCTATAGTGCCCATCTTTCCAAAATGAAATATTTTATGGAATGGGCAAATTCAAAAACCTTAATTCTTATTGATGAATTTGGTACGGGTACTGATCCTCAATTTGGCGGACCTATAGCCGAATCAGTTTTGGAATATTTAAACAGGAAGAATGTAAGAGGAGTTGTTACTACACATTATTCAAACCTTAAAACTTTTGCAAATAGTACAACAGGACTTGAGAATGCATCTATGTTATTTGATAATGATAAGATGCTTCCACTTTATATACTTTCTATGGGTAAGCCCGGAAGTTCTTATGCATTTGAAATTGCCCAGAAAATTGGCCTCGGTACCGAAGTGATTGAATCCGCCAAACGAAAAGTCGGCAATTATCAGAAAAAAGTTGATACTCTTTTGGTAGACCTCGAAAGGGACAAAAAGGAGCTAATAGAGGCTAAAAGATCTTTAGATAAAAAAGAAGAAAAGGTAAAAGCATTGCTCACTGAAAATGAGAAGTTGAAAACTTATTTAGAAGAAAATAAGAAGTTGATTATTAAAGATGCTAAAGTTGAAGCTCAGAATATCATAAAAAATGCA
>JBIIRT010000214.1:0-2793 GCA_044341405.1 Daejeonella sp.
GTCAATTAAATGAGCAAGATACCGTAAAAGCATTCTTTAACGAAAACATCGCTGTGGTTTTTCAGGCAGATGAATCTGTGGAAGCTGTATTTTCACAGAATGGTATTGAAATCTTTAATATAGGAAAGGTTTCAGAAGGTAGCTTAATAAACATCAAGAACAATAGCGATTCATTCACATTCAATGTTTCTGAAGCGAGAGATACCTGGTACAAAACTTCATTTCTTCTTGATTCCAAACAATCGAAGAACGGAATGGCGAAGGAGCGTTATCAAAACTATAAAAACCAGCCTTTACAATTTACTTTTCCTGGAAATTTTAATGGGAAGTTACCAGTAATAGCTAAAGGGGCAGCGAGACCTAAAGCAGCAATCATACGAGAGAAGGGAAGTAATTCTGAACGCGAAATGGCAAATGCGATGTTTCTGGCAGGTTTTGACGTGAAAGATATCCACATGACCGATTTGATTTCGGGAAGGGAAAACTTAGAGGATATTCAATTTATAGGTGCTGTTGGAGGATTTTCCAATTCGGATGTATTGGGATCTGCAAAAGGATGGGCAGGTGCATTTTTATACAATGAGAAGGCAAATACAGTTCTGAAGAATTTTTTTAAGCGCGATGATACCTTATCTATTGGTATTTGTAATGGATGCCAGTTATTCATGGAACTTGAACTGATCAATCCGGATCATGAAGTTCATGGAAAGTTACATTATAATACGTCCAATAAGCATGAAAGCGGATTTACATCGGTAAAAATCCAGAAAAACAATTCGGTGATGCTTTCTTCTCTTGAAGGAGCTTTATTGGGTGTTTGGATCTCTCATGGAGAAGGTAAATTCAAATTGCCTTATTCTGAGGATCAATATAATATTGTTGCTAAATACGGTTATGAAAGCTATCCTGCAAATCCGAATGGTTCAGATTTCAATACGGCTATGATGTGTGATACAACAGGAAGACATTTAGTCATGATGCCGCATATTGAGCGTTCAACTTTCCCTTGGAACTGGGCAAATTACCCTGAAAGAGCGCAGAAGGATGAAGTTTCTCCCTGGCTAGAGGCTTTTGTGAACGCTAGGAAATGGATAGAAGGAAGCTGAAAGCTTAAAGCTAAAAGCGGAAAGCCGGATTTGTGTGTTCATTGCAAATAGTTTTTCGATAGCAGAATCTTAATATTTTTAAATCCCCCGGGTATGATGAGGCCTCTTATTTGTTTAATATTACTTTTTTCCCTTGGTAATTCAGGCTTGATTGCTCAAACTATTCAGATTTTACATAAGGATAAGGATACAAGTCTGCGTGGATTGTCTGTTGTGGATAATTCCATTGCCTGGGTAAGTGGTAGCAAAGGCTGGACTGCCCTCAGTAGAGACGGAGGCTTAACTTGGGAATGGAAGCAGATCAAAGGCTATGAGAACCTTGATTTTAGAGATATTGAGGGCTTTTCAGACACTAAGGCCATTATTGTAAGTGCTGGTACGCCTGCTGTGATTTTATTAACAGACGATTCTGGTCAGAGCTGGAGGGAAGTTTATCGCAATGAATCTAAAGAGATTTTTTTGGATGGAATGGATTTCTGGGACATTGATCGAGGCATTGTTTATGGCGATCCAATTAAGGGTCAATTGGTTTTATTGGAAAGCAGGGACGGAGGCATGAGCTGGCAAAACATTAGTGCTCAGAATACTATTGATTTAATTAATGGAGAAGCAAGTTTTGCAGCAAGTGGCACTAACATTCGCACAGGTAAGGGAGGGAAGGTTTGGATTGCAACCGGTGGTGTCCAATCCAGATTATTCAGATCAAATGATTATGGATTAAACTGGAAAGCCAACGCATTGCCGATTATTCAGGGAAAGAACAGTACCGGTCCGTTTTCCATTGCATTTTATAAGAATAAGAATGGAGTTGCAGCCGGAGGAGATTTTCTTTCAGATACCTCGAGAGTAAATAATTTGGTTCTGACAAGAAATGGGGGAAAGGACTGGAATAAACCAGGAATCCCTTTATTCGGCTATCGCTCGGCTATAGAATATTTATCAAAAAACAAATTACTTGCGAGCGGACCAAGGGGTACCGACCGTTCTACCGATGGAGGAAAAACCTGGATGAAACTTTCTGATCAGGGATTTCATACGGTTAGAAAGGCAAAGTTAGGAGATCTGGTACTGCTGACGGGTGGGAATGGGCGTATTGCTATTTATCAAGATTGATTCGTTTAGCTATCATTTTTAAGGCTTAAATTCCTTCTATGGATCTTGAATTCAATAAAAATGAGGACAGCAATAAGCAACTTGTATACGAGCTGATAAATCGCAGAAAGAAAATTTATGCCGGAGGTGGTTAAAGGGTTGCCGCAAAGCAAAAAAAAAAATGATTGCGCGTATCACTTATTTGCTTGATGCGGATAGCCAATGGCTAGAAATCGGGGCTTGTGCTGCTAAAGATATGTATCAGGATTTCGGTGGATGCCCATCCGCGGGTGTAGTTAAAAGTATAGGTTATGTTTCGGGCAGCGGGTTGATGGAATTATAGATCCACTGGAAACCTCGAATTGATATCAATGGGAATTGAAGATGCAAACCTATCGCAATAGAGGAGATATTTAATCAGGGTATTTTACAGAATTAAAAAATACAAATGAAGTACATATTTGCAGGCATAATGTTATTTGGGTCTCTGGGTCTAAGTGCCCAGACTGGAACAAAACTCCATAAGAAAGCTATCGTTGTGGATACCCATGGGGATATTTTATCCGATCAGATCAAATCGGGAATTGATATTGGA
>JBIIRT010000215.1:0-2787 GCA_044341405.1 Daejeonella sp.
GCGGCTTTTTGGTCCTTTTCTGCTGCAGGAAAAGGACTAGGCCCTGCGGCCATGAGCGGGTAATATTTCCCATAATTTGGAAGTGTTCGTTAAAACCAAAAGAATGAAAAATTAATTTGCGATAAACTAGTATGTATTTAATATGAAGTCAACTCTTAACTTAATGACATTGAGCTGTCACTGGAATGACAACCATTTCTTGCAGGAACTAATCTGCAGCAAAGGACTGTTTCAACCCCATAAAACACAATTATTGTGGCTCAAGGGTCTTATCTGATCTAATATTTACTATTTCTAATATCAAACTCCGGTTAATACCTAAGCACTAAATCTAAAAGCCGCCACTTTTTACATTAATCTGATTTAAATCATTGCTAGGCATAATAATATTTTTGGCTATTTTATTAACTTACAGGGTTTAAATATTAGAAACCATGGCAGAAATTACACGGGTATTTGATCTTCTACAATATTCTCTTGAAAATCACCCTCAAGAAGATATGGTGGCAGCAAAGCAGAATGGGACTTGGAACAAATATTCAACAGAAAAATTTGTAGCTCAGGTAAATTCGGTTAGTTTGGGTTTGATTGCTTCCGGAATAAAAAAGGATGATAAGGTAGCAATTATGTCTCCAAACCGTCCTGAGTGGAATATTTGCGATTTTGGGATTATGCAAATCGGAGCTACTCAGGTTCCGATGTACCCTACACTTTCAGAAAATGATATTAAGTTTATTCTGAGAGATGCAGATGTAAAAATAGTATTCGTTTCTGAGCTTGCACTGTATGAAAAGCTAAACAATGTTAGAAAAACTGACGGACTTGATTTTAAGATTTTTAGTTTTGATAGTATTGAAGGTGTTCCTCACTTGCAGGAATTGATCGAGATTGGAGAACGTGCAGAGCCTGTAGATCTTCAGATTTATCGCGACAGGATCCTGCCAGAAGATTTGCTAACCTTAATTTATACATCCGGTACAACCGGTACACCCAAAGGTGTGATGCTTACTCACAATAATCTGGTTAGTAATGTAATTTCATCCTCTGTACTTTATCCACAAGGTTTTAAAAAAGCGTTGAGTTTTCTGCCCCTTTCTCATATTTTTGAGAGGATGGTGCTTTACATGTATTTCTATCTGGGTGTTTCTGTTTATTATGCCCAAAGCATGGAAACCATAGCCGCTGATCTTGTAGAGGTTAAACCACATGGTTTTACTACAGTTCCTCGTTTACTTGAGAAAATATATGATAAGATTGTTGCTAAAGGTTCGGAGCTAAGCGGGGTAAAAAAAGCTTTGTTTTTTTGGGCCTTAGATCTCGGACTCAGGTATGAAATGAATGGAGCAAACGGTGTGTGGTATGAGCTTCAGCTAAAATTGGCCAATAAGTTGATATTCAATAAATGGCGGGATGCCTTAGGGGGTAATATTTTAGCCTTGATATCCGGAGGTGCGGCATTGCAATCACGTTTGGCACGGGTTTTTTGGGCTGCACGAATGCCGGTTCTTGAGGGTTACGGACTTACAGAAACATCGCCGGTTATCGCAGTTAATGGATTAGATTTTGGGGCCGCCAAATTCACAACTGTTGGCAAGGCTATTAAGGATGTGCAAATTAAAATTGCTGATGATGGTGAAATCTTGTGTAAGGGGCCAAATGTAATGCAAGGGTATTATAACCGTCCGGATTTAAGTGATGAAGTGCTGGATAACGATGGATTTTTCCATACCGGGGATATCGGAGAATTACTGGAAGGTCAATACCTTAGAATTACAGATCGTAAGAAAGAGATTTTTAAAACTGCCGGGGGGAAATATATAGCTCCTCAGGTACTTGAAAATAAATTCAAAGAATCTCCTTACATCGAGCAAATGATAGTTATTGGAGAAAATGAACGTTTCCCTGCAGCTTTAATTTTGCCCAACTTTGCTGCAATTTCTGCCTGGTGCAGCCGCTCAAATATAGCTTTCACCAATAATGCAGATATGATTAGCAATCAACGTATAATTGATAAAATCCAGTCGGTTGTTGATAATTTCAACAAAGATTTTGGAAATTGGGAGCAGATAAAAAAGTTTGAACTATTAACCGACGACTGGACAATAGATGGTGGTGAGCTTACCCCTAAATTAAGTTTAAGAAGAAAAGTTATTTTACAGAAATACAAAGATCAGGTTGAGAAAATATACAAAAATGCATAGCGGTAGAGCGTTGAAATTTATAGGTGCTAAGGCTGTTTTAATCGGTGCGAGTCTTATTTTGTCTGGATGTCTTGGCGGAAGCCTGTCCAAAAACAATTCAGCCGAGTATAAAAATGGAATGGTGGTTTCTGCACACCCGTCTTCGTCAAAAGTTGGTTTGGATATCCTCAAAAAAGGCGGCAACGCAGTTGATGCGGCAGTTGCAGTACAGTTTGCACTGGCAGTGGTTTATCCCGGAGCAGGAAATTTAGGTGGTGGAGGGTTTATGGTCTACCGCTCGGCAAGTGGTGAACTTGCGACACTTGATTTTCGTGAAAAGGCGCCTTTGCTCGCGAGCCGTAATATGTATCTGGATTCTGCCGGAAATGCTATTATCGATAAAAGCTTGTACGGTCATCTTGCCGCCGGTGTGCCCGGAAGTGTAGATGGTATGGTTAAGGCTCATGCAAAATTCGGTAAGTTAAGCTGGAAAGAGGTTGTGCAGCCCGCATTGGATCTTGCAAGAAATGGTTTCCCGATCACTGATAGTCAGGTAGAGGAATTTACTGAATTGCAGGCAGAAATCAAGAAATATAATCCCGGTAAA
>JBIIRT010000106.1:0-9275 GCA_044341405.1 Daejeonella sp.
AACCATGATTTGGTAATTTTTCGGCAATAATCACCTCAACATTCGCATTGTCTAGTCTATGTAATGCAGCATACATATTTTTGGTTGCTTCTGTTAAATCTCCATTTGTAGAAAGTATTTCCTGAGCTGTAATTCCGCTGATTTGAAATTTATTTTTGAAAAGAAGTAATCCAATTTTTTTACCCTCAAACTGTCTTATCATTTCCGAAACATTATTAGTAAGGTAGGTATCAGTTTTGGGAGAATAATGACGGGAAAGCATACCGGGGGCTTCTGGATTTTTATCATTTAAAGTATTTATTCTGACCATTCCTACCTCCTGTTCAATTTCTTCTATTGAAAGAGAACCAAGTCTGTACAGTATTGCTTCATTACCTTCGAATCCGATGATCGTAGATTCTATTCCTAATTCACATTCGCCTCCATCCAAAATGACATCAAGCGACTGGCCGAAATAATTTAAAACATGTTCGGCAGAGGTTGGGCTAATAGAACCAAATGGGTTTGCACTTGGAGCAGCCAGAGGAAATTCTAGTTTTTCTAACACCGCCAAAGTAATCGGATGCTTTGGTACTCTTACAGCAACGGTAACCTTTCCAGCAGTTAGTAAATCCGAAATATGTGGCTTTTTTTCTAATAATAAAGTCAAAGGTCCGGGCCAAAATCTTTTAGCCAACTGCAGGGCTTTATCAGGTATATTTTGTGCTACTTCGTTTAGATAAGATTCAGACTTAATATGTACAATTAACGGATTGAGCAGCGGTCTGTTCTTAAGATCAAATATTTTTTTTATTGCCGTATCATCATAGGCATTTCCAGCCAAACCATAAACGGTTTCGGTGGGTATTGCCGCCAATTCATGATTGAGCAAGGCCTCTATTGCACTATTAATATTGGTAGTTATCATTGTTAAGGATTACATAAATCACACCACATTGGATCTTCATTTATACCATGAGGATAATTATCTTCCTGGCTAAATGAACATTTCTGACATGAATAACTGTAGCTAAGAATACTCTTTGTTGGGAAATTACATTCCCGGCAAGGTAAGCCCTGCGTAGCTTCGGTAATTTCAAATCCTGGCGTTTTGCAGGCCGGACAAAGACTATTTATTTTATCAGCCAATTTTTTTGTTGATTTCTCTATTACTTTTAGTCGGGTTGGATTATACATAGCCCTCATATCAGTTTCAATAAAGCACTTTCCGTAATTTGAAATAAAGAAGTTAAAGGTGCTTTTAAGTTGTTCTTTATTTGTTATTCCCTTTACGATTTCTTTAAGCTCATTACTTGATTTTCTGATAATCAAACCATGAGAAGGAAATTTGGCGTTTTTAGCAAATTCCATCAGCTCCGCCTCGGTTTTTATATCAGTGCCGTTGAAATTTGTTTCAGTACTTAGTTCCCTAGCTACAATTTCTAAACTGTTCTTTTTGTCAATAAATAGTGTCAGTTCATCATCTGCCGGAATAAAAAACATAGTGGGATGTGGCCCGAAAGAACCTTCACTTGCAACAGCTAAATCACAATTATTCAAATCCATTGCCATCAGACATTTTTTTCTTGCCGTAATTATTGGGTCATCCAACCGTTCTGTTTCACCTGTAAAGGTTCCTAAAATATCAGTATCAAAATTTTCTGTCACCACACATTTTACTCCTAATTCTTTTGTTAATATTGGAGCAATTACTTTTTCTTTTTTATGTTTAGTTACGATCAACAAAGTCCTTCCCTGGAACATAAATTATAAATCATCTGTTAGCGTAATATTTATTTCTGAACGGACAATAAGTTTCTTATTACCTGCTTTCGCAAGCAATAATATCTCTTGCAATTTTTGCATCTCACTTTTTAATGCAGGAACTCTCTTTTGTGCAATTTCATCCTCTTTTCCATATCGCTCCTGCGAACTCCAATTTTTTATATTATGAAAATTGATTTTGGAAGAAAAAATACTTAATAGAATTTCCTTCGCATCTCCATGAGAGAAAATGCCATCAATAAGAACTAGTTTTTCAGTATCATTCATTTTTTACATGGGTTTGATTCGATAAAAATTTTGATGTAAATGCTGCCATTACGACTGCTAATGAGGCAAATAATTGACGGTCAACCATATCATTGGATAAGACAGCTATCATAATAAATACAATCATGAGTATCAGGGAGAAAATCCATTTTTTACTTAAGAAATTCATATTGTCGAATGTTAATTATTCCCTCTATTATTGAGTTTTCGCTTTTTGAATCTATCGCTGACCTAAATTCAAAAAGTTCATTTTGAAGTTTTATAATTTTGCCTCAAGAGACTTTATATCTTCCTCATTACTATCCATATCGTTTTTACTTTCATGATACCTTATTTTTACATTTATCATCTGTGAAAGCATCTCAAAGACATCCTCGTAATGAAATTTTCCTTCCATAAGTTGTATTATGATGACTAATTTTTCTATTGACCTTGTCCCAGAGAATAGGCAGATTTACCGTCAAATGAATACAGATTTTCTGTTTTAATGGTATCAAGGTTTACATTCAATGCATTATTCAAAAGTTCAATAATTTTTGCATTGGAAATTTCCGAACCTTCAACAGGTTTAAATCTGCATCTCCAGTGATCAGTACAAAATGTTTCGCTAAATCCATCAGGCCAGACTTTTATTCCCCTGTTTGTGATCATGCTTAATTCAATTCCACTGGTTAAAATAGTTTTAACTTTTTCAGCTAACTCATTTGGGTTAGTACCAGTCCAGTGAATAAATATGTCTACACCAACCAAGACTTTTTTCGCGGAAGGCTTACGTTTGTATTTCGGAAGATTCAAGGCAGAATTGTTGGCATAAGAAACAGGTTTCAGAATTGTTGGTTTTTTGCCAAGATTAGCAATTACAGCTTGGGCAAATTCCTTTGTTCCAACTTTTTGTTTGCTGGTTCCTTCCTTAAAAATGTCGTATGTATGTATTCCATCTTCCAGTGTTTTTAGCCATGCATTCTGAACTTTTTCAGCCACATCTGTTTGCCCTATATGATTCAACATCATAATAGCACCTTGTAACAAACCGGAAGGATTGGCAATATTCTGTCCGGCTCTCCTTGGAGCAGAACCGTGTATAGCTTCAAACATAGAGCACTCTTCACCTATATTTGCAGAACCAGCTAAACCCACCGAACCTGTTATTTGTGCTGCAACATCACTGAGGATATCTCCATATAAATTCGGCATCACAATCACATCAAATGCTTCTGGTGTATCTGCCATTTTAGCTGCACCGATATCTATTATCCAGTGTTCGTTTTCTATTTCAGGATATTCCTTAGCAATCTCATCAAAAACCTGGTGAAACAATCCATCAGTTTGTTTCATGATGTTATCTTTGGTAAAACAGGTCACTTTTTTACGGTTTTGCTGCTTAGCATATTCAAAGGCATATCGAACAATTTTTTCGCAGCCAGGTCTACTAATTAATTTCAGACATTGTACAACCTCATCTGTTTGTTGATGTTCAATACCAGCATATAAATCTTCTTCATTCTCTCTTACTATAACGATATCCATTTCTGGATGCTTTGTTTTCACAAATGGATGTAAACTTTTACATGGGCGGACATTGGAATACAATCCAAGAAACTTGCGGGTAGTTACATTTAAACTTTTATAACCACCACCTTGCGGTGTTGTGATCGGAGCTTTCAGAAATATTTTATTTCTTCTGATAATATCCCAAGAAGATGCAGCAATTCCCGATGTGTTACCCGAGAGATAAACTTTTTCACCAACTTCAATTTCTTCGATTTCAATTTTAGCATCAGCTGCCAAAATTATTTCCAGGGTTGCATCCATTATTTCTGGTCCGATGCCATCACCTTTTGCTACAGTTATTTTTGTCATTTGAATAATTCATTAATTGATAACAATGCAAAATTGATGAACATAATTCATTTATTTTTATTTATCTTTATAATAATTTATATAAATTATATTTATGAAATATACCTTAAATCAGTTACAGATTTTCTTAAAAGTCGTTCAGACAAAAAGTGTGACCAAGGCGTCAGAAGAGCTTCATTTAACTCAACCTGCAGTTTCAATTCAACTAAAAAACTTTCAGGATCAATTCGATATACCATTAACGGAGGTGATTGGGCGCAAGATTTACATCACCGATTTTGGTCATGAAATAGCCGAATCAGCCGAGAATATCATAAACCAAGTTTATGCAATCAACTACAAAACGATGGCTTATAAAGGTCAGTTAACTGGTAAATTAAAAATTTCTGTCGTCTCAACCGGGAAATATGTTATGCCCTATTTTCTTGCTGATTTTATGAAAAAACATCAGGGAATCGAACTGAAAATGGATGTTACCAACAAAAATCAAGTAATTGAGAGTTTAGAAAATAATACCGTTGATTTCGCACTGGTATCCATTCTGCCTACTACACTTAATATTGAAAAATTAGACTTACTTCAGAATAAACTATTCTTAGTTGGGAAAAGAAAATTAGAAACTAAGAACAAGCTCAGTACACGGGAAATATTTGAAAAACTCCCGCTCATTTTTAGAGAAAAGGGGTCTGGAACTCTTCAAACCATGGAGAATTTTATCAATAATAACAATATTTCAGTATTAAAAAAGATGGAGCTTTCGTCTAATGAAGCTGTAAAGCAGGCTTTAATGGCGGATTTGGGCTATTCCATCATGCCTTTAATAGGAATTAAACATGAACTGGAGAGTGAGGAGTTACATGTTATTCCTGTTAAGGGTCTTCCAATTAAAACAATCTGGAGACTGATTTGGTTAAAAGGGAAAAAGCATACATCCGTTGCCAACGCTTATTTAAAATTCTTAGAAAATGAAAAAAATGAAATCCTAAAAAACAAATTTACATGGTATGAGCATTACCATTGAATGGTGTTGATTTATTGTCAAGATCTTGACAATGACCTTTATAATAAAAATCTGTTGTAAGGCTTTTAATTACCTATGCGTAAAACATAACTGGTCGTTTTGTGGTCCCGGCGGGAATCCCTGCCTGCCGGCAGGCAGGGAACCCACATCTAAAGTTTAGGAAACTTCTATTTTTAATTGTTATAATATGTTATTGATAATCAGTTTTTTATAATAATTATTGGAGTAAAATATGACTGATTTGATATGCAAAGGGAGATTAAGCAAAGTAAAAATCATAGATTGAAAAGAAGAAAGACATACTAATTTATTGCCTTACTGTCAATTTACAGGAAGTGAAAAGATCACTTCTGAAATTCGTCTTTGCACTTACTTTTTATTTAAACTAAGTGGTATTCGGGTTCAGTATAAATTGTAAAATTTAAGCCTAAAATGAACTGAGAAAAGCCGCAAATCAATTCATTTATTAAAGGAGTTATT
Organism: Daejeonella sp.; assembly: GCA_044341405.1. Classification (GTDB taxonomy): domain Bacteria; phylum Bacteroidota; class Bacteroidia; order Sphingobacteriales; family Sphingobacteriaceae; genus Daejeonella. The sequence goes on from JBIIRT010000106.1 coordinate 5,393, forward strand.
CAAGTAAAATTTAAAAAAAATAATAAAATCGTGAATTTTCTTAACTTAATAAAAAAAATCCAATGAAAGATGATTTAATAAAAGTTGAGGTTGATAGTATTGTGGTTATAGGAAAATTTTTGCTTAGAACCAATTATGGAATAAAGGTTGAAATACTCTCTCCATACATTTTTTGGCAAAATAGTCTTTCAATACCCACTTTTGCAAGGTCAAACACAAAGAATTATCTAACTGAATACGGAATTGAATCGGCTAAGTTTCTACTAACTAGCAGTTTTAAAAAGATAGTTTTATTAGATGAAAATTTTGATAGAATTTTAAAAGTTTATACTGAGTCACAAAAGCAAAAAAAGGCTCTCGCTTGCATTGATGATTCAACCATTATCAAGGATATTAGAATTAAAATTGATGATTGGTTTTTTGATTATTTTTTAAGATCAATAAGTGCAGAATCTGAAATTATCTGGAATGTGGATGATCGCAAACAAATAGACCAAATTTTTTCAGTTTATCAAATTGAAAAGAATAAAATTTATTTGCAATAATAAATTTTCAATCAAATAAGATCCTCCAATGATTGAATTGCAGAATCTGAAGTATTAAAAAAAGAATTGCATGCAATCTAAATCCTTGATTATAGAATTCAAGATTCCGATTTTAATTTAATGCATACTTTTTCAAAATCTGTATCTCTACAAAAAATCCAATTTTAACACCATCTTTCTTTTATTAAAAATTAAATGAGGAAACCCCGGATAAGATGAGCAGAAAGAATATTAATATCTAAAAAAATATCTTTACTTGATTTTCTTTACTTGAACTTGGAGAAATATTGAAGTATTTTTTACACAAGTTAGTCTTGTACTGTTGGTGCAAAAATTTAAAAAAAATATGCTTTTTATAAGTGTAGAATTAATATAATTAATCTTAAAATTAACCAACTATTAACAATTATTCTAATAAAATAAGAATCTTTAATTAAAATACTTAAAATCATCAGAATACCCGAATATATTTTTTAAATAATATTTACCAATAATTGTTTTAATCTAATTTTTAAGAACTTAAACAATTGTTTGGCATAAAAAAGATTAAAGCGAAGAAAAAAAGAATGGTTTTACCGATTCATAGTCTCACAATTGATTAAGTAAGCAATAGTGAGATTCTACTAAGAAAATAGAGATAAAATATCTAGGGTTACCATTTAATTAATCGGCTTTTAATCTTATATTCCATAATAATAAATATTGGCAATATTAAGTAGATAAAAATTTGAACGGTCCTGATTCTTTTGCTTCTATTTTATTATTATTGCCCAAAGATTTAAATAATCGATACATTGGTTATCAATAATTTATGAACTAATAGAATTTGGAAAATCTATCAAAATCCGATTTTCAACTTGCGTCAAGTTGTGTACAAAAGTTAGTGTATAAGAAGAGAGGGTACGCTTCCTGTAATGATACTGATGAATATACGAAAATGTTAGCACAAGGAGGCTATATTGTTGGCAAGATGGCCACTTTGCTGTATTCTAACGGAGTAGAAATTAACGGAAGTACAAAAGAATCATTAAAACAGACAAAAGAATTACTTGACAGACATGATTCAATTACTTTGTTTGAGCCAGCATTTGAATCCAACCAAAGATTGGCAAGGATTGATATTTTTGTAAAAAAAGGTAAGAAGATCCAATTGATCGAAGTTAAATCTGCTTCACTGGATTCTCAAAATCTATCACAAGGATCTCCAAAACTAAAAAATTACGTAAACGACATCTCATTTCAATATACAATATTGAAAGATAAATTCCCTGATTGTGAAATAGAGTGTTTACTTCTGATGCCAGAAAAATCAATGAGAACTTCAATTGATGGATTAGCGGGATGGTTTAGGCTAATAGAAAAACCTATTTCACAGGATGTGCTGAATGACTCACCTGAAGAAATAATCACGCAAGAAAAAAGTAGATTTCAGAAACCTGAAGTTGAATTTTTGTATGAAAATGATCCTGAAAGAGAAAAATATATCGAGCTAATCAGAAACCAAGGTATTCTTAACTATTTAAATGTAACCGAGTCTGTAAAAAAGTTGGAAGTAGAAATCAGATTAAAGGCTGAAAAATTCATTACTATTCTGAATAATGAATTATTAACTGATTCAACAGACTTTAAAATTTCAAAGGCTTGTAAATCTTGTGAGTTTTATGTTTCAAATGATCCTTCTTGTGGTTTTTTTGAATGCTGGAAAGAGACCACAAAATTTCCAGGTATTTTCAACTTGTATTATGGGGGTACGATTGGTTCAAATAATTATCTTAATGAATTAATTGAACAAGGGCAATATGATTTAGAAGCTATTCAGGCGGACCGTCTATGTAAAAATGATGGGATTTTGGGAGCCAGGAATGAAAGGCAATTGATTCAATTAGAAAACACAATGAACAATACAGAATGGTTTTCTGAATTAATGAGTTGTGAACTTGACTCATGGTCCTATCCGCTTCACTTTGTAGATTTTGAGACATATACAGGTGCGATACCATTTCATGCAGGAATGAGACCATATGAAATGATTGCATTTCAATGGTCTTGCCACACAATACTATCACCAGGCGCAGGATTAATCCACAAAGAATTTATTTCAACTTCTTCCGAATTTCCAAATTTTAGGTTCGCCGAGGAGCTGATGAAGCATATTGGTTTATCAGGAACACCTTTGATGTGGGCGACCCATGAAAATACAGTTTTAAGAACCATTTATTATCAAATGGATCAATTTGGATATCAAAATGCCCCTCTAAAAGATTGGTTGCAAAAAACTATCAAAGATAAGGATTTAGGGAATGAGGGCCGCTTCATTGATATGAATGCATTCACTCTAAATCATTATTTTCATCCTGAAATGCATGGTAGAACTTCTATTAAGAAAGTGTTGCCAGCAATTTGGAACAATAACCTATTTCTGCATGAAGTTCCCTTTTTTAAGAAATATTTAATTAGAGATTCTGAAAATAATATTTTAGACCCCTATGATACTCTTTACAACTTAGCCAATGATAAATTAAAAGAGATCACAGAAGATTTAGATATTCAATCGGAAGACGTTAAAGGGGGTACAGCTGCTATGAGGGCTTTTCATAGGATTCGTTTTGATGATTCCATTTCTCTAGATTATAAAGAAGAGCTAAAATGCCGGTTATTGGAATATTGCAAGCTAGATACAATGGCAATGGTAATTATTTGGTTTTACTGGAAAAATATAAAAACATTTAAATCTTCGAACATAATCAGTGATAATTAACGTTAAAATCTCCACTAAAATTTAGTTAAAGGATGGTTGAAAATGTTTGGTGTTTGAAAAGAATAGCTAGTAAAACAATAATATATTTAACACCACTTAATTGATATTAAAAACAACATTGTAACAGAATTAAAATTATAAACAATTATACTGAAAACTGGTTTAAGAGATGAAAAAACATTTGAAGAAAAAATTTAAGGATATGAAAGATGATTCAACCGATAAAAAAGCAAATGAAATTTGCTCCACATATCTAAATGAAAATAAAAATAAGGCATCTTCAGAAAAAGAAGATTTTGAAAAAGCATTAGATAGAGAATTTTTAAATTTATATATCGATTGGAAAAACATGGATAACCACTCGTAAAAAGAAAAAAAGTGTGTATTCTATTCGCTGATTTCAGGGGCAACTTACATTCTTACTTTTTTTGAATTAGCTTTTTCTATCCAAATACTACCAGATGATGCCCATCTACATCATATAATGAACTTCGGTGATTCTGAATATAAATGGCAGTCTGCTAAATACATTGAAATAGAGGTAATATATTTAGATCAAACTGGTGAGGAATTGTCTATA